>NZ_JAPEHY010000004.1:0-176070 GCF_028823715.1 Shewanella sp. K8 | reverse complement strand
CCAATTGCTGTGCAAGCCAGAGTGCCACGAGGACTTATTCGCACCTTCCCTAAGTCAAAAAGTCCCATGCCCCTGTTTCACCGGCTAATTTCATCATATTTCATGTAAAAACTTGTGAAATCTCAAGGCTGATCTGCTTTGGATCACAGATAGCGACAAGCCATTCCCTATAATCCCTCCGCCCTTTCCCAAGGGGTATAGCTTTTACATAAGCAATTAGAAAATAAGAATATTATCACGTAAAAAGGAACGCATTGCCATGACAGCAACCAGCTATCAGCCGGGAGAGATCCGCGGACTGATCCAGATAGATGCGCTCAAATGCAAAGGGTGTGACGCCTGCAAACAGTTCTGTCCCACCCATGCTATTGAGGGCGCATCCGGTGCCCCCCATAAGATTGATGAAGAGCGTTGCCTGAGCTGCGGCCAGTGTCTGATCAACTGCCCGTTCGGCGCCATTCATGAAACCCAGAGTGCCTTGGATACTGTGCTGACCAAGCTCAAGGATCCCGATACTCAGGTGGTCGGTATTCTGGCTCCGGCGGTACGGGTTGCCATAGGTGAAGCTTTCAACCTGCCCAAGGGACAACTGCTGACCAACAAACTCTACGGCGCCATGCACCAGGCCGGATTCAGGATCTTCGACTGTAACTTCGCCGCCGACCTGACCATTATGGAAGAAGGCTCTGAGTTCATTCACAGGCTGCATGCCAATGTGCGCCAGGAGCCAGGCGCCGGCAAACTGCCGCAGTTCACCTCCTGCTGCCCGGGCTGGGTTCGCTTCCTGGAAAACGAATATCCCAGCCTGCTGCCACATCTTTCCACCGCCAAGTCGCCGCAGCAGATGGCCGGGACTGTGGCCAAGACCTACGGCGCCAAGGTGTATGAGATGGCTCCGGAAAAGATCTTCACAGTGGCAGTTATGCCCTGCACCTCGAAAAAACTCGAGGCCTCGCGCCCTGAATTCAACTCTGCCTGGCGCTTCCATCAGCAACACGGCAGCGATTCCGCCCCTTACGCCGATGTGGATGCAGTGCTGACCACCCGCGAGATGGCTGAGCTGCTCAAACGCCTCGATATCCATCTGCCGGATGTGGCCGAATACCAAGGCGACAGCCTGTTTGCCCAATATACAGGGGCCGGCACCATTTTCGGTAACACTGGCGGCGTGATGGAAGCCGCGGTGCGTACCGCACACAAGGTGCTCACAGGTGAAGAACTGGCCAAGCTGGAACTGGCACCTGTGCGCGGTCTGGAAGGCGTCAAGGAAGCCGAACTCACCATTCATGACCAACAACTCAAACGAGATGTGCAGCTGAAAGTCGCCGTGGTGCACGACATGGGTCGCAATATCCGCCCCTTGCTGGAACAGGTGATGGCCGGCACGTCCCCCTACCACTTTATCGAAGTGATGAACTGCGCCGGTGGTTGCGTCAACGGTGGCGGTCAACCTATCAACGGCTCAGGCACATCCTGGGTTGCCCAACTGTAAGGAATTGCTCATGACAGACAAGTATCAATTTACCGAAGATGGTTTTCTGTTGTCACGGCGCCGTTTCATGGCCGTGGGCGCTGCGATTCTGGCGCTACTGGCCCTGCCTGTGGGCTGGCTCGGCAACCGTATCGCCAAGCGCAACGAATACATCAAGGCCAGGGCCGATGCCCTCTATATGGATGATGCCATTGCCAAGTACCGTGTCAGCCATGCCAACCCGGCCATTGCCCGCTATTACAGCGAATTTGGCGGTGAGCCGCTGGGGCATCTGTCGCACGAGTTGTTGCACACCCATTTTGTCGATCGCACTCAACTGAAATCCTAAGGAGTCGGCTATGCATCAGGACAATCGTCCCATTCTCAAGCACCCGCTGAATGTTCGGGTGTTCCACTACATCTTGCTGCTGAGCTTCCTGCCACTGGCGGCAACCGGGCTGTTGTTGTTCTTCAAACCCTTGAGCGACAGCGCCATGGGGCTGACCTATGACATTCATATTGTTGCCGGTGTCATAATGGCGCTGGATGCGGTGGCCTTCACCCTGATGGCATTCGACCGTGTTGTGCTGTTCACCAACAGAGTATTCACCTTCGGTGGCAACGATGTGGGTTGGTTCAAGGTGCTTGGCGGCTATCCACAGAAGTTTCTGTTGGGCAAGAAGGTCGCCGTGCCTCCTATGCGCAAGTACAACTCTGGACAGAAGCTGTTCGGGGTTTGTGTCCTGCTCGGTGGTACTGCACTGATCATTACAGGCTTGGCGCTGTGGCTGGTTCCCTATGCAATCCCACGCGATACCGCCTGGTTGCTGGGGATGATCCACCTGGGTTGTGGCCTGCTGCTGACGGCGTTTTTGCCCGTGCATCTGTTCCTGGCGGTTTATCGCTTCGACGATTTCAAGGCGATGATGCTGCACGGCAAGGTGCCCTACCATGACGCAGCCGAGTACACGCCACTATGGGTGCAGGAGGAGGTCGTTCCGGTTGCCGCCAAACGCGCCGAGTAACGCCATAAGTTCCATTTTCCAAGGAGCGCAGTTTGACTGCGCTCCTTATCTACAGGAGAGCCACTACAGATGTCAGGCCCTTTGATATCAGACCCGCTTGTATCGGGCCATACAGAAACGATTCAAGTCAAAGACTATAACCCCGCCGTAAATTTTATCGATGATGACGCCATCTGGGGCTTGCTCAATAACAACCGGCAACCCAGCCCGGATACCGTGCGCCAGGTGCTGGAAAAAGCCCGCCGCTTGCAGGGGCTGACGCTGGAGGAAGTGGCGGTTTTACTGCAAAACCAGGATGCCTCCCTGGACGAAGAGCTATTTGCCATTGCCCGTGGCATCAAGGACGCCATCTATGGCAATCGCATAGTACTGTTCGCCCCCCTGTATGTTTCCAACTTCTGCGCCAACGCCTGCAGCTATTGCGGCTTCAGCGCCGACAACCATGACTTGCCACGCAAGACCCTGAGCGAGCAGGAGCTGATCGCCGAGGTGGAAACCCTGGAAGATATGGGCCACAAACGGATCCTGGCGGTCTACGGTGAACACCCGCGCAATAACGCCCGCGCCATAGTCGACTCCATCAAGACCATGTACAGCGTGCGCAAAGGCAAAGGCGGTGAGATCCGCCGCATCAATGTCAACTGCGCCCCCATGGACACAGAAGACTTCAAGCTGCTGAAGACGGCCGCCATAGGCACTTATCAGTGTTTTCAGGAAAGCTACCACAGAACGACCTACGAACAGGTGCACCTCAAAGGCCGCAAGAAGGACTTCCTCTATCGTCTCTACGCCATGCACAGAGCCATGGAAGCCGGTATCGACGATGTGGGCATTGGCGTGCTGTTCGGTCTCTATGACCACAAATTCGAGCTGCTGGCCATGCTCACCCATGTACAGCAACTGGAGCAGGATTGCGGCATAGGCCCGCATACCATCTCCTTCCCGCGGATTGAGCCCGCCGATGGCTCCAGCCTGTCGGAGCGGCCTCCCTATGTCGTCGATGACGCCACCTTCAAACGCCTGGTGGCCATTACCCGCCTGGCAGTGCCCTACACTGGGCTGATTATGAGCACCCGCGAAAGTGCCGAACTCAGACGTGAACTCCTGAGCCTGGGGGTATCACAGATCAGTGCTGGCTCTCGGACCACCCCAGGTGGCTACAATCAGGAAGACGATGCGGCCCAATTTAGCCTGGGCGATCACCGCAGCATGGATGAAGTGGTATTGGATCTGGTCAAGCATAGCCATTCCATCCCCTCATTCTGCACCGGCTGTTACCGTAAGGGCCGTACCGGCGATCACTTTATCGGCCTGGCCAAGCAGCAGTTTATCGGCAAGTTTTGTCAACCCAACGCCTTGATCACCTTCAAGGAATACCTCAACGACTACGCCAGCGAGCAGACCCGTGAAGCCGGCGAAGCCTTGATAGCCGCCGAGCTGGATAAACTCAGTCCCGCCAGAAGACGCAATATCGAGGCTTGCCTCACGCGCACCGATGCAGGCGAGAGGGATATCTATCTGTGAAAGGTCGTACCCTGGTACTGGCACCCGGTTGTCGACTCTATGCCGGGCTGCCAAAACAACAGCTGAAGTCGGCACTGAGCCGCGCCCGGCGAGTGGCCCTGCATGCCGGCCACTATGCCAATTTCAGTGAAGGGGCGATAGATCAGCTGCTGCGACAAAGACTGCAAAGCAGTCAGCTGTCGCAGCTGTTAATAGTGACACAAGAGTTACAAAGCGAAGCCGGGCTGGCGTTTGGCAAAATGTTGCGTCCAGAGTCCACCGAGGCGGAAATCCTCGAGGAATACCGGGTATCTCAGCAGTGGAGCAAGCAACTCGCCGCCTCCTGGCCCGAGCAGGTGACGGCGGTCAGCAGTAAGCTGGCCGCCAGCGCGCCGCTGTTATTGCTCGATGATCAACTGTTTGTCGGCCACTATGCCCATAGTCCACATCTGGCGCCTTTGGGATTGTGGCTCAAGTTGGACAGCCGCGAGCTGGGGCTGCCACCGGCGGGCCTATGGCAACGGATGCAAGGCCGCACCAAGGTCGCTGCCACGCCCTGGCAACAGGCCTTGTATCGCTACGCCGATGAGCTGGCACAAGTGCTGAAACAGGCAGGAGTCCAAGCATGAAGCCGGCCGAAAATCTGGGTTCAGCAGAAATCAGAGCCTTGCTCTGCGGCGAAGCCGATGACTGGCTGTTTGCCCGCGCCGATGCGGTCAAGCGCCAGTACTTTGGCAAGGAGATCTGGCTCAGAGGCATAGTGGAGTTTTCCAGCTATTGCCGCTGTGACTGTCACTACTGTGGCCTGAGAGCCGCCAATCGCGACATTGAGCGTTACCGGCTCAGCCATCAGGAAATCATCGACTCGGCCCTCAAAGTAGATAAAGCCGGTATCGGCACCCTGGTGCTGCAATCCGGTGAAGACAGCCGCTTTCGACAGGATGGCATAAGCCGCATCCTCAGCACCATCAAACAGCAAACCCAGTTGGCCATCACGCTATCTTTGGGTGAACGCAGCCACAGTGAGCTGGCGCTCTGGCGCGAAGCCGGCGCCGACCGCTATCTGTTGAAACTGGAAACCCTGGATGCCGAGCTCTATAGCCGCCTGCGCCCGGGAAGAGTGCTGGACAAACGCCTAAGGCTACTGGAAACCCTCAAGAGCCTGGGTTATGAGACCGGCAGTGGCATTATCTGTGGCCTGCCTGGCAGCAAGAGCGATGCCCTGGCCGACGCCCTGTTGGCGCTCTCAGCCATGGAACTGGAGATGTTGGCGGTCGGTCCCTTCGTCAGCCATCCACAAACCCCGCTGGCAAACACGGCCAATGGCAATGTGCTTGAGTGCCAGCGAGCCTGCGCCATACTCAGGCTACTCAATCCCGGTGCCAACATTCCGGCCACCAGCGCCCTGGATGCCTTGCAAAAAGGCGCCAGGCTCGAATCCCTGAGCCGCGGCTGCAATGTACTTATGCCCTCGTTCACGCCACAGAAAGACAGCAGCAAATACCTTATTTACCCCGGCAAGAATGCCTCCGGCTGCCCGCTGGAGCAGCGTCTCGCCGATATCAGACTCAGCCTTAAAGCCCGCGGCTTGTATTGCTCTGCGGACAGAGGCAACGCCAGGAGACAAATTAATGTGTAATTCGGCCCCCAATGCAGCCCCCCGCGGGGTCAAACTGCACATAGTATTGTGTGGTCGTCGCAACGCCGGGAAATCCTCCCTGCTCAATTACTTATCCAACCAACAGAGTGCCATAGTCTCTGAGACCAAGGGCACCACCACAGATGCGGTGCGCAAGCCCTTTGAACTGCATCCGGTCGGCCCGGCTACCCTGATAGATACCGCCGGACTGGACGATACCGGCGCCCTGGGGCTTCAACGAATAGCCGCCAGTCGCCGGGCGTTGCAACAGGCCGATATCGCCGTCTATGTGCTGGATGAACAGGGGTTGGATGAGTTTGACCGCGACTGGCTGTTACTGCTGCAAAGCTGGCAGCTGCCAATCCTGGTGGTAGCGAACAAGCAAGATCTGGCCCCTCTGCCCGCAGAGCATCAGCGCTGGCTCAAGGGCCAAGGCATCAAGTTCTTATGCCTGTCGACCCAAGAGGCAAAACACCGGGAAGACTTGGTCGAGCAACTGGTTCAACTGGTGCCGGCAGATTTTCGTTGCGACCCCGTGCTGGCCGCCGACTGTTACCGCATAGGAGAGCAACTGCTGCTGGTCGCCCCGATAGATTCGGCGGCCCCCAAGGGCAGATTGATTTTGCCCCAGGTGCAGGTTCTCAGAGAAGCGCTGGATAACGGTGCCATTGCCAGCATCTGCCGTGAGTCTGAGCTGGCCACGGCCTTGGCCGCCATGCCCACGCCACCGGCGTTGGTTGTGACCGATGCCCAGGCGGTGAGACAAGTGGCCGCTCAGGTACCCGACAGCATTCCGCTGACCACCTTCTCCACCCTGTTTGCCCGGGCCAAGGGCGATCTACCGGCCCAGCTGCAAGGCGCCGAGATGCTCGAAAGGCTCGAGGATGGTGATCGGGTACTAATCGCCGAGGCCTGTAGCCATGAGGTGCAGGATGAAGATATAGGCAGAGTGAAGATCCCGGCGGCCATCGGCAAATTGACCGGCAAACAGTTGCAGTTCAGCGTCTGTGCCGGCCATGACTTTCCGGCCGATTTGGAACGCTACAAACTGGTAGTGCACTGCGGCGCCTGTATGTTGGGGCGGGCGGAGATGCAGCGGCGCATTCTCGAATGTCGCCGCCGCGGCGTCGCCATCACCAACTATGGGCTGGTGTTGGCCAAGGCCAGTGGCGTGCTGGAAAGAGTCAGTTCGCCGCTGCTGCCAGTTGACGCCGACGCCAACTAACGCCCCAAACCGCCAGAGGGAAGAACAGCAACAATAGCCCCCAGAGCTGTAACCATTTGGGGGCAATAACCGCCCAATCGGCTCCCATCTGGTTCAGCTGCAGCATTCCCATAATCGCCGGCACAGCCGGGATCACCTGCGACAGCCATACCAAGGGCTCAGGGATCAGTGCCAAGGGCCAGACAAAGCCACTGACAAACAGGATGGGCATGGATACCAGCAGCAGGATCTGGGTCGGCAACTCGCGCCTGACAAACAGGCAGCTGAGCGCTACCCCGGCGCTGGCAGTGGTCAGCAGGAAAGGCAACATCAGCAACAATACCTGACCAAGACTCGCCTGCAGACTCACCTGATAGAAGTAATAACACCAGCCAATATAGAGCGCACTGAACAGGCAATAGAGCAAGCCGAAGGCCAACACCCGGGCACTGACCAGCATCAAGGGGCTAACCCGGTTCCAATAGCCCGGCTGGCGCCATTGCCCGGCGCCGAGAATGCCTGTGCCTATCAGCAAGGTCTGGTGCAAAATCAGCAGAAACAATCCTGGTACCACATAGGGGGTATAACCCAAACCTTTATTGAACGCGGGCACGGCATTGAGTTTAATCGGCGCCAGACTCTGGGCGGCGGCCTCAGGGCTCTGGCCCGAGGCCAATAGTCCCTTGAGCTGGATCTGCTTGCCGGCATCCATACCGGCACTCACCAAACCTTCTACCACAGCGGAATAGATCAGGAAGTAACTGGCATCACCGCCGAAGCTCAAAGTCGCGCCCCGTCCCAGCAACAGATCGCGGCGAAAATCAAACGGGATCACCAATAAACCATGGGCGCGGCCATCGGTGACCCAGGCCTTGGCTTCGTCGATGGAGCCGACCCGACCGACAACCTGGATACGGGCACTGGCATCGGCGTGACGGATAAGCCGCCGTGACAGCGAGGAGTTATCGTGATCCACCACCACCAACTGCTGCTCTGTGGGCACCTGATGCAGATAAGGCAAGGGATAGAGCACGGCATAGAAGAGCACGCCGCCAAACAGGGTCAAAGAGATCGCCTTGTCACGCACCAAGGCGCGTAAATCCAGCCAGATCAACTGCCATAACGAGAGGGACTTGGCTGTCATAACGTCTCCTCAAGCGGCAACTGCGACTGCAGCACCCTGGCATAACGACGGGCAAAGAACCAACTGGGGATCAACAGCAGCAGAAAGCCGAGATAACCCAGCGCCTGAGGCAGTAAGCTGGCCGGCCCGGCGCCATAGCTCACCAACGCAACATGAGACTCTATATAGTGGCTTGATGGCATCAACAGACGCCACCACTGCGCCAGCAGTGGCATTTCTCCGGTCGGGAAGGTAATGCCCATAAAAGCAAAGGCGGGTGCAAACAGCGCGGTGCAAAAGCTGATCACCCTGGCGCTGTCGGCCAGCATAAAGAAAATCCCCTGCACCCAGAGCCAAACGCCCATCAACATTAAGATCTGCATCGGCAGCAGCCACAGGAGTTGCCCGGCTATCGGCAGCCCCAGCAGCTGATACAACAGCACCAAAATAAAGCCGCCGTGCAGCAGCATAAAGGCGCCGTTGACCATAAACTTACTCAAAAGCACTGAGGGCATACCCAGGCGGAAGCATTCGCCCAAGGTATCCTGGCGCAGCTCACGGTTGAGACTGCCGGCAAAGGCCAGCATGGCCAGCAGTTGCCATAGAGCTATCAGCACAGGCGGCACCAGGAAGCCGACATAGTTGTTATTGCGGTTGAACAGCGCCGTGGTTTGGGTGCTTACAGGGCTGAGGTGCACCTCAACCTGGGACGGGTTAACACCGGCCGCCAGTTGCTTGAGCCTGGCCACCTGCTGCAAACCATCGGCCAGGGTCAGTTGCAACTGACTGGCCAGCAGCTTGCCCACCAGCAAAAACTGGCCGTTGTAGCGCAGGTCTATGGTGGGAGTGTGCCCGGTCAGCAGTTCCTGTTTCAGACCATAGGGCAAGATAACCAAGGCATAGACCTCGCCGCGGCGCATCGCCTCGACCGCCTCGTCCAGCGCCAGATAGCGCCTGGGAGCGGTGACAGGATTAGCCTCAAGATGACGCCCCAGCTCACGACTGAGGCTGGAGTTGTCCTGATCCACCAGCGCCACCGGCAACTGCCTGGGCAACCCGGCGGAGAACAACCACCAAAGACAGAGCACACCGATAAGCGGCAGATAGCTTATCAGTGCCAGCTGCCAGGGATCGCGCCAGACAGCCTGCCACTCTCGCCGAAGCAACTTATTCATAATCAAGACTTTTCAAGTAATACTGACATGCCCACCCGCAGATCGGCTACCGGCTCAAGCGGCCTGAGCTCCACTTCAAAGGTACGCATATCAAAGTCGTGGCCACTCTCGGTCGCCCGCCAGGTGGCGAAGTCGCCCAGCACGCTGATGTGGCTGACCTCAAACTCGACACTACGTTGCAGCGCCGGCAGTGTCAGGGTCATACGCTCGCCCTTCTTGAACTGCTTGAGCTGATCCTCACGCACCTGAAACACGGCCCAGGCATCTGTCATATCCACCAAACTGACCACAGGGAAGCCACTGGGTGCCAGCTCGCCCACCTGCAACAGCACCTCGGTGATTTCACCGCCCTTGGGCGCGCGCATCTGGCTGTCGGCGAGTATGGCACTGACCTCTTTCACTGCACCTTCGGCCATACGGGCATTACCGGCTGCGGCGGCCTTGGTTTCTTCCCGGGCGCCCTCTTCGGTCATTTGATACATGGCATAGGCGGCCTGCTCGGTATACTTGGCGGCCTGATATTGGGTAAAGGCTTCATCACGCTTTTGCCGGGCAAGTACGCCATCGCGGAACAGGTTTTCTACCCGGTCGAAGGTGGTCTTGGCCAGCTCACTGGCGGCCTTGGCCTTGAGCCACTGCTCGCGGGAGGCGGCAACCTGCTGCTTACGGGCACCGCTGTCGGCTTCCTGCTGCATCGCCTTGGCGGCATCGCGGCCACCCTCGGCCTGCATCAGTTTGGCGTTGAGCTCGGGGCTGTCGATAGCAAACAGCAGATCCCCTTCACTGACACTGTCTCCGCGGCGCACCAACACCTGCTCTACCCGGCCCGGCACCTTGGAAGACACATTGTATTCCCTGGCCTCTATCTGCCCCTGCAACAGCTGTGGCTTGGGGGAGTAAGCCAGGATCAGCCCATATACCAGCGCCGCCACTATGGTTACCAGGGCCACTATGGCCACCAAAGGATTAACCCGCATCCTGTATCTCCTGCTTGTCACTGCGTCCGATAAATTCATCCAACTGGCCACTGACCGCCATCAAGCGGGCATAGGCCTGAACATAACGATATTGAGCCGCCAACTGCTTGGTGCGTACCGCACTGAGTTTGAGCTCGGCATCCACCCTGTCGATGGAGGTAGACAGCCCTTGATTGAAAGCCAATTCCCGCAGCTTGAGGTTTTCCTCTGCCAGCGCCAGAGAACTGTTCAAGGCATTAACCTCCTCTTCGGCCTGCAGCAGTTGGCGATAGCTTTGATCCACCAACAGACTGAGATCCTGACGGGTTTGTGCCTTGGTGTATCTGGCCTGCAGCAGGGCGCTCTTGGCCGCCTGCACCTTGCCACTGCGACCATCACGGGACAGCAGCGGCACCTTGACTCCGACGCCTACCATCCAGTCGGGTTCGACCTTGGAAAACAGGCTGTCGTCTTCATAGAGGGTGTAATTACCGTAGAGGAAAACCGTGGGGAAGTATTTTCCCTTTTCCATATCGACCAGGCCCTGAGCCTGGGTCTCTTTCGCCTCCAACAAGCGCAAGGCTGGATGCTGCTTCAGCGTCAGCTCGGTCAACTGCGGCAATGAAGGGGAGCTTGGCGCCATAAACAGCGGCGACTTGGTGGCGATATCAGTCTGGTGCAGCAGGCGTGACAGGGCTATCAGCGCCATCTCATGGCGGCGTTTGGCACTGCCGAGGTCGACCTTGGCCTGATCCAGTGCCACCTGGGCATTGAGGCGCTCGACTCTGGCGATCTGCCCCTGTTGTTCCAGTTTTTCAGCGTGGCTGTAATGCTTTTCCAGCGATGCCACCAGCTGAGCCTGGGTCTGTACCAAAGCCTGGGTCACAGTGACGGCATAGTATCTGTCTACCAGAGTGGTAAACAGCTCACGCCGCGCCAACTCCAGTTGCTGCTTCTTCTCAGCCACCTGAGCCGCCTGAATGCCTTGAGCGGCAGAGATCTGGCCACCGGTATAAATCGGCCACATCGCCTGTAAGCTGGCTCGGAACACATCCTGCTCGGTAAAAGGAGTCACAAACATGGAGCCGGGAAGCGAGCCGATAATGCCACCTATGGCCGGTGGCAGAGTGGCGGGATCCATAGAGGCGAGTGGATTGAGATCGCGCAGATCCAGCTCTATCGGTTTTTCCAGCCTGGTATAGCTGCCGTTGATGTTGAGCGATGGCAAGTTAAGGTCGCGCCCGGCCTCTTGCTGCGCCTCGGCGCGGCTGACTTCCTGGCCTTCGGCCGCCAGCTTGTCGCTCACCTCCAGCAACTGTTGCCAGGCCGAGGCAAAACTATAGTCTGCGGCAAACGCAGGCTGAGCCGCCAGCGGCCACAACAGCAACCAGGCAAATTTGGTCAATTTCATCTACACCCCTAGAGTAAAAACTCTAATTCCTGAGCAAAAAGGATATCATCCTCGCTTGTCGGCCACCAGTTAACCTTGCTGCACGGCGGCGCAAGACCTCCAAGGCCTGTCGAAATCTGGGTAAAAAAACAGACAAGCCACTGGATCCTAGTCTTTTTTAAGCTGTATTGAAACTAAGGAAGGTGCGAACCTGCACCGAGGAATAGACACACATCCTAAACTCACGAATTTAGACTTACAGAATTGCGCTGCACTTGGGCGTTGCCGAGAGCCTGTTGGCGCAAATTAAAGTGGCCAGCGGTGAGTGGGCTTATGGGCGTGAGCCAAGGATAGTGAGCAGACCTTATCCGTGGATGAATTTGGATGCCAGCACCAAATGGTAGTGATTGCTCATAACCGCATAAGCGCAAACGTCGATGCAGAATATTGACGACAACTGCCTGATTTTATCCACTATCCAGCCACGTCTATGCTCGTAACTGCGCCCCGACAGAGCATCTTCACCACACAAAAATGCCCTTCTAACGCAACGGTTAATCACGTGGTAAAAGGGCGTACTTTCAGCATCTATCAACTGGCGGCTGGCTGTGGTCATAACCAACCTCGATTGAGCTTTGATGGGTATTTCAAAGCCTAGTCAAGCCTGTGCGAAACATCAAAAAGATCTGGCTGTCCTGTCTTTTTCCTGCTGCCGTTGATGTTGAGCGATGGCAGATTAAGGTCGCGCCCGGCCTCTTGCTGCGCCTCGGCGCGGCTGACTTCCTGGCCTTCGGCCGCCAGCTTGTCGCTCACCTCCAGCAACTGTTGCCAGGCCGAGGCAAAACTATAGTCTGCGGCAAACGCAGGCTGAACCGCCAGCGACCACAACAGCAACCAGGCAAATTTGGTCAATTTCATCTACACCCCTAGAGTAAAAACTCTAATTCCTGAGCAAAAAGGATATCATCCTCGCTTGTCGGCCACCAGTTAACCTTGCTGCGCGGCGGCGCAAGGCCTGTCGAAACCTGGGTAAAAAAACAGACAAGCCACTGGATCCTAGTCTTTTTTAAGCTGTATTGAAACTAACACTAAGAGTGAAGCTTGCCGACGATTATCTCGCCAAGTATGAGAAATGGGTTATACCCACCAAGATCTTTAGCTAATCTGCTGCGTATAGCAGCAGTTTCCAGACTTTAAGCCGAGCAGTCGTATCGGCAAACCTGCACCGAGGAAATGGGCGTATGTCTGCACGAGTCCCTCCAGACTCCAAAATGTGACTCAACTGGCTTATCAACACCATGAATTGTTACCTCACAGCCCATCAACAAGTTAGCCTGAGACATTGACCAGACACATTGGCCCGAGAGATTATTCAAGTACATTGAGAAACTGCTTAGTTTTAAACAGAATGCTGGCCAAACAAAACCGGAAAGCTGGTCAAAAAAGGCGGACTACCGGCTCAAACACAATTCCAGGTTCAAGCTACTGTTTCACCTGTATACTCACCTCGGATTAACAAGATAGAGCGCTTATGGCTGGCGCTGCATGAAACGGTCACGCGCAATCATAGTTGCAAGACCATGCTGAAACGCCTCAGCAGGGTATGGCGATTTATGGAAACGGTTTCACCATTTCCTGGCAGCGGACACGGCACAGCGGAAATGTAGCAGTATTAGGATCAGTTGTTTAGTCGAGGGGGTGTGAAACATCAAAAAGATCTGGCTGTCTTGTCTTTCTTTACCAGCGGCTCAATTAACAGCGCAAACCCTGATGGAACCTGCTTACCTGGGATTGATTTGATCTACAAGGCCATTGCTGCACCCAAGGGGGGAGCTAAGATTTCGGGCCGAGCCCCTGCAGGCTGGAAACCATAAACAGTCGAGATGAGTAATGATATGTTAACAGAGCAACAACACAAATTTATTCTGAGTGAAGTATCACAACCCGTGATTACCATTGCCCGCGAGGTCGATTTTGCCGAGCGCTATGCCTCCATGTTGGTGCGCTTTCCTAAACTCGCTGGTGACTTTAATCCTAAGGTGCCGACAGAGCGTCGACAGGCATTGGTTGCCCAGTTCCCTTACCCGATTCGCTTTTACAAAAGCGAAGGGGGATATTACAAGCTAAATGCCAAAAAGTTTGCCTACCCCCATATGAGGCTTATGATGGAGATGCTGCAGTGGGTAGTGTTCAACTTTGACTTGTGGCGTGAAGATAAGCGAATTGGTGGCGGAACTTATCAACAGATTGCCGTGGCCGAGCGGTTAGCGCGAGGTGAAAAGATAGACTGGGATAAAGACTGGCGTACACAACACCAGCCATGGTGCTATAACGAAACGCAATTACAAACTGTGCTAACAGAAAGTTTTGCGCTATTTGATGACCTTTGCAAACAATTACCGGATTAGTCATTTGATGCGGGTTAACTGTTTGCTGGCAAGCTGATTGGCATTAATTGGTTTAAGTCTAACTGGCTGCACCTTATTACCATACCAGGCTTCTGATGGTGTTAAACCCGGCTATCATGATATGCCATTACCCGGAGGTTGTATTGAGAAAGATTTGACTGTCCTGTCTTTTGGTAGATTTAAACTTTACAGAATGTCACCAACTTCCCCCTTAGGTGTCGCCAATAGGCATTGGCCGAGCTTCCGGCTACGGTGCAGCCCATCACCTGCGGTTCGCTCTCGCACAGGCGATCCTGTGACACGGCGTGAATACGTCCCTGTAGCCTCGTCGAAAACATCCCTGTTTTCGACGGTCACAGTCCCGCCTATGCCTGGAAAATAGGTGTATGTTTGTGGAATTTCAAGTAACGCTATGATTGCAGAGTTGCACCGACTTTCCCCCTCGGTGTCGCCGACAGCCGTTGGCGCAAATAACGTGGCTGAGGCAAGGATGCCGAAGCAGCGACAGTCGAATCAGGGATGAGCGTCTGAAGCGCTAGTTATTTGCGCCATTAGGCCGAGGGGCTTTCGACACCGTGTGGGGCGGCAAGGGAGATCCAAGAGGGGATTGCTGTTGTTCCCCTCTTGGTCGGGTGTGGGGCGAAGCTCCACGACTTTATGCCGCTGGCACAGCGGCTAATATCAAATATACAAGACACCCTAAACACTTTCCGAGCTGCAAGGAAGCCCGCTGCAAAGTGTCTGAGACTCTCTGAGACGCTCACTTTCGGAGGTTCATGCAGAATTGTCCTTGCCAAGCCTGTTTCTGCAAAATCACCAACGGTTTAAGGTTAATAGGGATGCATTTGCTCCAAGACTTTCTGCCGCCACAGCGGCTATCACTTTGCCAAGAGCAATGCAGGAACCAGCGCTAAACTAAGCTGCCGAATCAGGGATTCGACAGCATTTCTCAGGCTGTGCCACCGACCGTCAGGCGGTCCAGTTTAAGCGTTGGCTGCCCAACCCCGACCGGGACACTCTGGCCGTCTTTACCGCAAACGCCGACGCCTTTGTCGAGTTCAAGATCTGTGCCCACCATGGAGATCTGCCCCATGGCTTCCGGGCCGCTGCCTATCAGGGTCGCGCCCTTCACCGGACTGGTGATCTCGCCGTTTTCAATCAGGTAGGCTTCAGAGGCCGAGAACACAAACTTACCCGAGGTGATATCCACCTGACCGCCACCGAAGTTGGGGGCGTAGAGGCCTTTTTTCACCGACTTGATAATATCGGCGGGCGCCGACTCACCGGCCAGCATATAGGTGTTGGTCATCCGCGGCATAGGCAAGTGAGCGTATGATTCGCGGCGGCCATTCCCGGTGGGCTTTTGTCCCATCAAGCGGGCATTGAGTTTGTCCTGCATATAGCCCTTGAGAATGCCGTTCTCAATCAACACTGTCTTGTGCGCCGGGGTACCTTCATCATCTATGGTCAGCGAGCCACGGCGGTTTTCCAGCGTGCCATCGTCCACCACAGTGACCAACTTGGAGGCCACCTGCTGGCCAATCTTACCGCTGAAGGCGCTGCTGCCCTTACGGTTGAAGTCACCTTCCAGACCGTGGCCAACCGCTTCATGCAACAAGACTCCAGGCCAACCTGCGCCCAGAACCACAGGCATTTCACCGGCGGGGGCGTCTATCGCCTGTAGGTTGACCTGTGCCTGACGCACGGCCTCGCGGGCAAAGGCAAAACACATAGGCAGGCCGTCATCAGCAGCAGCCATCAGGGTTTGATAGTGGTGACGACCACCGCCACCAGCGCCGCCCCGTTCACGGCGGCCGTTTTCTTCGAGGATCACAGAGCAGTTGAAGCGGACCAGCGGCCGGATATCCGCCGCCAGAGTACCATCGCTGGCAGCTACCAGTATCTCTTCATGCACTCCGGCCAGGCTGACCACCACTTGAATGATGCGGCTATCAAGGCTGCGGATATAGGCATCCGCTTCCTTGAGCAGGGCAATTTTACGGCCCTCTTCCAGTGCCGCTATCGGATCTTCACTCAGATACAGCGCCTTGGCGCCGCGGCGCTTCCAGGCCTGAGTTTGATAGCTGCCCCCAGTCTGGGCTATGCCTCTGGCGGCATCGGCGGCGGCAGCCAAGGCTTTGGGCGTTATCTCATCGGCGTAGGCGAAACCTGTCTTTTCACCACTGATGGCTCGGACACCGACACCACGCTCAATATGAAAACTGCCTTCCTTGACTATGCCATCTTCCAGCACCCAGGTTTCATGACGGCTGCCCTGAAAATAGAGATCGGAAAAATCCACCTGGTGTTGGTGGATTCGCTCCAGGTAAGTTTGCAGATCGTCGAGGTGCAGTCCCTCTTGCAGTAAACTCTGTCCCACTTGGGTTAAAAATGGCATTGGGTCTCTCTCAATCCGGCCCTGTGGCCTTGTTGGTTATTTCCGCTTACCGTCGCCCAGTTGCGGCGGCAAAAATCTATTGTGTGTCTCTACAGGCATGGCGCTGCGTACCCTCGCTAACTCGGCCTTGTCCAAACGCGCCTGCACCCAGCCTGTGCCTTCGGCCTTCTGCGCCAGAATGCGTCCCCAAGGGTCGATTATCATGCTCTGGCCCCAGGTCTCGCGGCTTCCTTGATTATGCTGGCCCCATTGCGCCGCCGCCAGTATAAAACACTGGGTTTCTATCGCCCTGGCTCTGAGCAGCACTTCCCAGTGCGCCTCGCCTGTCACCTTGGTAAAGGCCGAGGGCAAGGCGATGATCTCGGCGCCTTGCAAACGCAGCGCCCGAAACAGATCCGGGAAACGCAGATCATAACAGATAGCCAGGCCGATGCGGCCAAAAGGGGTATCCACCACGCTTATCCGCTCACCCGGGCAAAAGGTATCGCTCTCGCGGTATTGGCCTGTACCGTCGGTCACTTCCGCGTCAAACAGATGCAGCTTGTCGTAGTCGCCGAGTACCTGCCCCTGATCATTAAACAGATAACAGCGGCTGTAAACCCGGCCATCGCCACTGGCTACCGGAATAGAGCCGGCCAGCAGGAATACCTGAAACTGGGTGGCAAGTTCGGCCAGCTGCCGTTTTAGCGGGCTTTGCCCAGGCTCACCGGCCCAGGCCAACTGCATGCTCTCATGGCCGCCGAACAGCAGGCTGCACTCAGGCAGCACCACGAGTTGGGGTTCATTATCTTGGCAGGGAAGAGTCTCAAGCTGCGAGACGATAAATTGCAGGTTCTGTTCCGGCTCGCGGCAACTCTGACACTGTAGCAGACTGACTTGCATGTTCGACTTCCTGTTTCACTGGCACTTCTGTCTTGGGTTCACTCGGCGATTTGAGCGGCAGCGGCGTGACTTTATCGGCTTGAGGCAAAGGTTTTTCAGTCTCAGCGCCACCCTCTTCAACAGCCCTCTCTTGGTCGCTATTAAGCACTTTGGCTTTGTTGTACTTGGCTTGATCGCCTTGGCCTGCATCCGTGGCTGCAGGCTCATCGTCCTGCACTTGAGTCTGTCCTTTCCCAGGCGCCGACTTGGGTTGCCGTGGCAGTACTGACTCAGGGATCTCTATCTCTTTGCTCTTTCGCTCCAACTCTTCCAGCTTGGGCTCTGACATGGTGCCGGTCAAGCGGAAACGTATCTCTGAAATAATCTCAATCACGGGTTCCAGCACCTTGGTCAGGGCAAAAGCCCCCAGGCCCATGGTCCAGGCGCTGGTACTGAGCAGCACCACAGTCGGCACGCTGGAGGCCAGTTGCGGCACAAAGCGAATATCATAGTTGAGGCTCTCGGTAACCAGATCGGTATAGCCGCGCACCTTCATGTTACCGGCAATGGCGTCCATCTCGGTATTGGTGGTCTTGAGCACCCCGTTCTCCAGGTTCAGATCGCCGCCAAAAGAGTTGTAATACAGGCCCTTGCCAAACACATCGGTAAAGTCCAGTGACAACTTGCGTAAAAGCGAGTCCAGACTGAACAGGGAGAAGATCCGCGCCCCCTTGTCACTGAGCTGTTCGATATGCCCCTTGCCGAGATCGAAACGTACTTTACCGCTGAGACTCTCCAGATTAAACGCCAGCGGCGCCCCCAGCCAGTTGAGCTCGGCCTTGACCTCCAGCGGCGAGTCTTTCACGCCGGGATCCAGTCCCAAGCGAGTAGCCAACAGATCAAATTTATCTCCCTTGAGATTGAGTTCAACCTGGGTCCGGTTGTTACCGTCACGGCTCAGCCATTCACCCTTGCCCTGCAAACTGGCATCCTCGCTGCTGAGCGCCAGAGTCTGGATCTGATAGCCCGTCGCAGACGGGCTAGCTTGCAACAACAAACGCCCCAGCGCCATATCCTGATAGCGGAAATCATCCACCTCCACCGCCAGCGGCGGCAGGTCACTGCCCTGAGGTAGATTGGTTTCAGGCTCGGGCTCGGATTGCGCTTTGGAATCGGGCTCAGCCGCTGCTGCAGCTATCGGATTCAGATACAGGCGCGATGCCACCAGCTTCAATCCTTGGCTGTACCAATCCGGGTAGATCTCTACCCGACCGGAAAACTCCGGTGACAGTCCCTCTATCTGCCAGGCATGCTCTCCGGGTCGGGCACTGAGTTGCAACTCGGTAAAACGCTGCCCCAGTAGTTCAAGTTGTTTCACTCTGGCCTCTATCCCCTTAAGTGGTGGGAAGAAAGCCTTGTCGGCTGCAATGCTTGTAGTGCCGGCCGTGCTTTCGGTTTGAGTCTCAGCCTGGGTCTTAGCTTGAGTCAGGGCTTGAACTGCTGTTTGGCTCTCGGCAGCTGCCTTTTTGTCATGATTGCCACCGCCGATAAAGGCGTTGATCAGCGGCTGCCACTGGGCAAAATCCACCTCATCCAGGGCCAGCCGTAAGTGACCATCCTGTTTTTGCAACTGATCGCCGCTGCGATAGAGGCGCCCCAGCAGCAGGTCATAGTGTTTCAGGCCCTTACCTGAGTCGGCATCAAAGCCACCCCAGAATTCGGCCTTATCCCCCAGACGCACGCCCAGGGAGCTGGTCTTGTTGTCACCAAGCAGTTCGGCCTTGAGCGTCAGCGCCTGCCCCGAGGCTTTTTGATAAGGCGGCGGCAGCAGCAACTCTGTCTGCTTGAGATCGGCATTGACATTGGCTTGAATTCGATAGCCTATCTCATCAAAGATCAGCTTCAGACTCCCCTGCCAATCCAACGCGCCCTGATAAAAATCGCTGAGAGGATTGTCCAGCTCGGACGGCAAGTTGGCGAGGTTCCACTGGCCCTTGAGCCTGGCATTGAGCCCCATATTCTGGTTGACCTTGCCGGTATCAAAACCAAACTGCAACGGCTGGCCAAACAGGCTGGCACTCAAGCCTTCGCCCTTGACCACCTCGTTATGAAAACTCACCTTGCCGCTGACCTTATCGAGCAGCACCCCGGGCTCACGGATATAAACCGGCACTCCGGCAAACTGGACTTCACCCAGGATCTGCTCCTCTTCGCCTTCATAGAGCGGAATACTGAGATCCAGCTTGCCACTGACAGGCCCCTGAACCTGCACAACATCCAGGGTGATACCGACACTGTCTTTAAGCGGCGAGCGCTGCAACACCTCAGTAGCATCCTTGCCTTGAGTCGCCAGTTGCGCCTCGACCCGCAGCAGACTCCGGTGATCCATCTTGGGAATATAGACATGGGCGCCATCGGCCGCCACATTCAACAGCTTGCCCTTGTTGACCCAGAGATCCATCCGGGCATTTTCAAACAGCGCCTTGAGACTTAAATCTGTCACCGCCGGCCAATCAGGCTGGAAGGCATATTCGGCGTGGGTCAGATTGAAACCTGCCTGAAATACCCCGGAATGATCCTGATAGGGAAACCCGGCCAACTCACCATGCCAGACTACGGCGGCATCATCGCTGCGACCAGCCTTGATGGCGCCTTCCAAATAAGCGGCCAGCGACTCGCCCATGGCATGGCGCGGGAAATAACGCCCGGCATTGGCGGCGTTGAGCAGTTTGACCCGGGAAGACAGCGCCAGGTGTGGCTTATCGGCCAGCAGCAAACGCATCGAGGCGTCCAGGCTGATGTCGTCATTGCCCAGATGCAATGCCGGCACCATCAGCGCTTGACTGTCGAGCGAGAAGCCCAGCTCAAAGGCATCGGCGCGAAAACTGAGCGGCGCCTTGAAACCATCGCCAAAGTCCAGTTTATAATCCTGGCTAGGCAGTGCTGCGCTGAGGAAGTTGTCCCGCCATCCCAGGGAGAGATCGATTGGCGTGCTGCCGGGAATGGACTCGGCAGGCTGCCAGCTAACCCGCTCCAGCGCCACTTTGGCCTGCAGTTCACCGTCCTTGGGGCGATAGATAGCCAGAGGCCCGAGCTTGCCCTGAGGCTTGAGTTGCTGCCAGCTATAAAGGCCTTCCAAAGGCATGCCGGGAATCAGCGGCAACAGAGGCAACAGGCTATCGAGTTGCAATTCATTGAGTTTACCGTAAAGCACCCCGGCGGTTTCCATGGCATGGAACTCCAACTTGGGCCAAGGCTTGTCATTGGTTGCCAGTTTGAGCTCACTGCTGTCCAGGCGCCAGCCGTCGGCTATGGGCTGCCAGGCGATCACACCGCCATCTATGGCAAATTTCTGCGGCTCATCTCTGAGTGACCAGCGCAGCCAGCTGGGCAACAGCTTGATCACCCCGGATTCCAGGCCGCGATTGGCAAAGCCAACCCAGGCCTCCAGGTTGACCACCCCCTCCAGCGGCAACTTGGCCTGTGGGTTATAAGGGTTGGGTTGGCGCGAGGCCCACTTGCCGAGATCCAGCGACTGCGCCTGCAGATAGGCCTGGCCCTTGATGCTGCCCGGCTTGTAGCCATCGCCCTTGAGATCCAGCCTGAGAGTGAGTTGTTCGGTCGCCGTTGCCTGTTCATCCAGGTAAAGAGCGCCGCGGCCCTGGTGCAACTTGCCGCTATTGCGCCAACTGAGGTCCCGCAGATGAATGGGGCGATAATCATGGCTGCTGGACAACAGCTGCACACTGGCATCGCGGATAGAGAAACGGTCCAACTGCTCCAGCAGCAAGGCATAGAGCCAGTCGATATTGGTGGCAGGAGCCGGCTTGCTCACGGCCTCGGCTGCGCCGGTCGATTTCTGCCCCAGATGGTCCAGATCCAGCGCCAATTGCACCCCGTCGAAGATCACGTCTTCCACTTGCGGGCTGGCGGTCATCAGGCTCTGCCAGAAATCCAGTTTGACATCGACCTTGTCGACCATGAGTGTCACCGGCAAACGCTCCTGCGGCGGTAACACCAAGTCCTCAACCGTCAGCGCCGGGCCGAAAGCCTGCCAACGGGCCGACAGATTGCCTATCTTGACCTCGACGCCATATTCGCGCTCAACATAGTCGGCCAATTGCTGCTTGGCTTCATCCAGTTGCGGCAACAGCCCGCGGATGAGACTCACCATCAAGGCGAATAGTACCAAGGTCACGGCCAAGGTGCGCCAGCAATAGCGGCCGAAGGTTCGAGGGCAAAAAGACAGCCGCACTAGACCATCACCACATCATATTTACTCTGCACATACATGGGCTCGCAGTGAATGCGAATACGCTTGCCGATATAGACTTCGAGCTCGGCCACCAGGTGGTTCTCGTCATCGGACAGGCAGGCGTGTACCGCAGGGGCACAGTAAATCAGGAATTCATCGGCATCATAGGTGCGATTGAGGCGGATGATCTCGCGGAAGATCTCAAAGGAGACGGTATCTACTGTTTTCATCGAGCCGGTACCACGGCAGGCAGGACACTCGCCACAAAGTACATGCTCCAGGCTCTCGCGGGTGCGCTTGCGGGTCATCTCCACCAAACCCAGGCCGGAGAAACCTGAGATATTGGTCTTGACTCTGTCATTGGCCAACGCCGTGGCCAGGCTGTTGAGCACTCTTTGTTTGTGCTCATCCTGCAGCATATCGATAAAATCGATAATGATGATGCCGCCCAGATTACGCAGCCGCAGCTGACGGGCAATCGCCTGGGTCGCTTCCAGGTTGGTGTTGAATATGGTTTCTTCGAGGTTACGGTGGCCGACAAAGGCTCCTGTGTTAATGTCCACAGTGGTCATGGCTTCTGTCTGGTCGATGATCAAATAGCCGCCGGATTTGAGTTCCACCTTACGCTCCAGCGCCCGCTGAATCTCATTCTCCACATCGTAGAGATCGAAAATCGGCGCCGGGCCACTGTAGTGTTCTATCTTATCGGCAATTTCCGGCATGAACTCCTGGGCGAAATGCAGCAGCTCCTCGAAGGTGTGGCCCGAGTCCACCTGAATGCGATCGAGCTCGGCACCGACAAAGTCCCTGACAATTCGCACCGGCAAGGCCAAGTCCTGATACAACAGCGTGGCCTTGGGCCTTTTGCGCCGTTCGCTGACCTTGGCCCACACCCGCCGCAGGAAAGCAGCATCCTGCGCCAGTTCATCCTCACCTATGCCTTCGGCCGCGGTGCGAATAATAAAGCCGCCGTCATCGTCGACAAAAGGCAGGGTAATCTTCTTCAGCCGCGCCCGCTCCTCTTCGGAGTCTATTCGCTGAGAAACGCCCACATGGCTTGAGCCCGGCATAAACACCAGGTAACGGGAAGGCAGGGTAATGTCTGTGGTCAGCCGCGCGCCTTTGGTGCCAAGGGGGTCTTTGACCACCTGCACCATGATGTCCTGGCCCTGACGTACCAGCTCGGCAATATCACGCACCACGAAGTTGCCCTTTTCCACATCGGCAACACACTCTGTGTGCGGCACTATGTCCGAGGCATGCAGAAAGGCCGCCTTTTCCAGGCCGATATCGACGAATGCCGCCTGCATCCCGGGCAAAACCCGACTGATCTTGCCCTTGTAGATATTGCCCACCAGGCCGCGCTTCATACGCCGCTCGATATGCACTTCCTGCAGGACACCGTGTTCTACCAATGCGACTCGCGCTTCCGTGGGCGTCACATTGATCAGCAGTTCTGACCCCATCTTCCGCGGAGCCTTGCTATTGACTGTGCGACTGGTATTCACGATTTACCCTTGTTGGATGTTAATTCATTGATTTTATCGGCTGGCGGGCGTTAAAGCTGCTAAAAATTCGTCAGTTTGTGTAAGCGAGCTTACAAACATCCGGCCTTGTGCAACAGCGACCGGGTTTCGGCCATGGGCAGGCCCACTACCGCAGAATAACTGCCTTCAATCTTGGCGACAAAGCTGCCACCCAGCCCCTGAATGCCATAGGCTCCCGCCTTGTCCATGGGCTCGCCCGAAGCAACATAGGCCTGAATATCGGCATCGCTCAAGTCGCAGAAGTACACCTGGGTGACCACCATAGCCGCCTCTGTGTGCTTGCCATCGGTCAAGGCCACGGCAGTCATCACCTGATGACTGCGGCCACTTAGGCTCTTGAGCATGGCGCAGGCATCGGCCTTGTCCACGGGTTTACCCAAAATTCTGTCGCCCAATACCACTATAGTATCTGAGCCCAGCACTAGAGTATCAGACCCTTGCTGATGTTCAGGGTTCCCGCACCACAGGGCTAAACCTGCTGCAGCCTTCTCTTCGGCCAAACGGCTGACAAACTGCTCCGGGGTTTCCCCGGCTTGATGACTCTCGTCGATATCGGCGGGCAGGATCTCAAAACCAAAGTTCGGATTTCCCAGCGCCAGCTGTGCCAAAAGCTCGCGGCGTCTGGGGGAGGCTGAGGCCAAAATCAGCGGCATATTAACGTACCTTGTAGTGGCGCCTGATGCGGCGCAGTATCCAGAAGACCCAGGGCCAAATAACCAGGCTGGACAGGGAAGGCAGGAATAGCTCCATGGTGAAATGCGCCCCTGATACCACAAACTGGGCCCAGAAAATAATCAGATGATAGAAGCAGATCAAGCTGGCGATCACCAAAGACTGCTGCCACATGGGGAAGTTACGCAACTTCTGAAAGTGCAGTACCACCACATAGATCACCAGGGAAATGGCCAGTGCGCGGATCCCCAGGGTAGCCCCCAGTAGAATATCCAGTAGCACCCCCAACACCCAGGCGGTGAGAATATTGTATCTGTGGGGCAGCGCCACGGCCCAATAGATCATCACCAGCACCAACCAATCGGGGCGCCAGGCGCTGAACATTTCCGGTACCGGCATGATCTGCAGCAGCATACCCAGCAGCAGGGTCAGCCATACCGCCAAACGGCCATTGGCATTTTCCAGACTCATGATTCGGCTCCACTGTTGGCGTCGGTTGCAGCCGGCTCTTGTGACTCAGGCTTGGCGCCGGGATGGTCTTCAGGCCAGATAAGCAGCAGATAACGGATTCGATCCAGCGCCGCCAGCGGCTGCGCCGTGACCTTAAGGTAACTCTGGCCATCGTCCCGGGAAACCGAAATCACCCGCGCCACCGGATAACCTTCCGGGAAGCGGTTGCCCAGCCCGGAAGTCACCAGCAAATCGCCGACCTTGATGTCGGTACTCTTGGCCACGTGTCTGAGTTCTATCTCATCGAGTTCGCCTATACCGTTGGCTATCAGGCGCACATCGTTGCGGGTAATACGCACCGGCAAGCCGTGTTTGGGGTCGGAGAGCAGCAACACCCTGGCGGTGAGTTCGCTGACCTGCACCACTTGGCCGACAACCCCCTGGGCATCCACAACGGGCTGACCGACAAACACGCCGTTGCGGCTGCCGTGGTTGATCACCACATAGTGATGGAAGGGGTCGCTGGCTACTTCCATCACCTCGGCCACCATCTTGCGCGAGTCCATATGCACGGGCGAGCCCAGCAGTTCACGCAAGCGTTGGTTTTCCTGGCGCAGGTGTTCAAAACGCTGCAGTCTTTCACTCATCAGCAGTTGCTGGCGCAAGAGTTCTTTGTTTTGCTGCTCCAGCATGTCACGGGTCGCCAGACTCTGGGCAGACCAATCCAGCAGCTCACCGGGCACATTGGCCAGGTACTGTAGAGGGCTCAGTAAGGATGCCAGCGACTGTCTCGCAGGTTCGAGACGATCATTGGCAACCAGCAGGATCACCGACATGAGCACTGCCAGTGTCAACCTGAACTGATTTGAAATACCGCGAACAAAAATAGGCTTCATAGAAAAGCTAAGGCGGTAAGATACCGCCTGTGCTGGAAAGTATTAGTTTTCTTCTGAGAACAGGTCACCGCCGTGCATATCGATCATCTCCAGTGCTTTACCGCCGCCGCGGGCCACACAGGTAAGCGGATCTTCGGCGACCATTACAGGGATCCCGGTTTCCTGCATCAGCAGACGGTCCAGATCCCGCAGCAAGGCACCACCACCTGTGAGCACCATACCGCGCTCAGAGATGTCGGACGCCAACTCTGGAGGCGACTGCTCCAGTGCTACCATCACGGCACTGACAATGCCCGACAGCGGCTCTTGCAGCGCTTCGAGTATCTCATTGCTGTTCAGGGTAAAGCTTCTCGGTACCCCTTCGGCCAGATTACGGCCGCGCACTTCAATCTCCAGTACTTCATCGCCTGGATAAGCCGTGCCGATTGTGTGCTTGATGCGTTCGGCTGTGGCTTCACCAATCAGGCTGCCGTAGTTGCGGCGCACATAGTTGATGATGGCATCGTCAAACTTGTCACCACCGATACGCACGGAAGAGGAGTAAACCACGCCGTTGAGCGAGATGATGGCCACTTCAGTGGTACCACCACCTATATCCACCACCATGGAGCCTGTGGCTTCGGAAACCGGCAGTCCGGCCCCTATGGCGGCTGCCATTGGCTCTTCAATCAGGTAAACCTCACGGGCGCCGGCGCCCATCGCTGACTCCTTGATCGCGCGGCGTTCAACCTGAGTGGCACCTACAGGCACACACACGAGTACCCGAGGGCTTGGGCGGAAAAAGCTGTTGTTGTGCACTTGCTTGATAAAGTGCTGCAGCATCTTCTCGGTCACGTAGAAGTCGGCGATAACCCCATCTTTCATTGGGCGGATGGCCTGAATATTGCCGGGGGTACGTCCCAGCATCTGCTTCGCCTCAGTACCGACTGCGGCCACGGATTTCTGCCCAGAGCTGCTTCGTTCGCCACGGATGGCGACCACGGAAGGCTCATTCAATACAATGCCTTCTTCACGAACATAAATGAGAGTGTTAGCTGTACCCAAATCGATCGACAGATCGTTAGAAAAAATGCCACGCAGCTTCTTGAACATGTAACTAGCCTGTATTCTGTGGAGTCAGAAGAAATGAAAATCAGCTAACTTTATCAATGCCTCCGGCATTCCACAAGACTCGCGGGGTTAACATTCGCTAATCCGTGAGGGTTTTTGGCATATATCTGTAAAAGCTGTCGGAATGCGCTGAGATAAAGTTGCCAAAAGCTTGGATCATGCCAATCCCTTGACATGATTTGTGTGCTTATTAAGCAAAAAGGGTTTGCACCAGCATAAAGAGTCCGGCAGACAAAACTATGGTCATAGGCAATGTCAGTACCCAGGTTAACAGGATCTGTTTGATAGTATTTTTTTGCAGCCCGGAGCCGTTAGCTACCATGGTGCCGGCCACGGCCGAAGACAGGATATGGGTGGTGGATACCGGCATGCCTGTCATACTGGCGATACCGATAGAACCGGCGGCGGTCAACTGCGCGGCTATCCCCTGACTGTAGGTCATGCCACCGTTACCGATTTTCTCGCCAACCGTGTGCACAATCCGGCGCCAGCCCACCATGGTGCCGCAACCCAGAGCCAGGGCAACGGCTACTATGACCCATAGCGGCGCATATTCGGTCATGGCGTTAAGCTGACCACGCCAGTGCTTCAATTGAGTAGCCTCGGCGCCAGGCAAGGGCTGCTTGGCCAACTTACGGGTGCTGTCATCGATACAAAGGATCAACTGCCTGGCTTGCCGGCGCTGTTCCTGGGTCAACTCTGTTACTGTACTCCCTTGCTCAAGGAGCCTATCCAGGCTTTGCATCGAAGCTATGGCCGAGTCCTGACAGCGACTGTCGGCGGCGTGCTCACCCAGGTTAGCCACCAGCTGCGGGTTGCGCTCATACAGAGCCATGATGCGCCGGTTGGCATCCTGAGTCTTGTCCATATCGAAACCCTGGCTGTTCAAGTCCAGGGCAAAATAACCCGGCGCCATGCAGATAAGCACCAACATCACCAGACCTATGCCCTTCTGACCGTCGTTGGAGCCATGGGCGAAACTGACCCCCATGGCTGAGGCTATCAAGGTAATCCGGGCCCAAAATGGCGGATGCTTCTTGCCGTTGACCGCCATCTGCTCTGCCGGAGTGCGATGCAGTTTGGGCTTACGCCAGATACGTTTCATCACCAACAGCAAAATCGCCGCCAGAATAAAGCCCAGGGTTGGAGACAAGAGCAAGGAGAGCATGATATCTATCGCCTTGCCGGTATTGATCCCATCCAGCGGCGATTGGCCGTTGAGCCAGGCATAGGCGCCACCGACCCCCATGATGGAGCCGATCAGAGTGTGGGAGCTGGAGGCGGGAATACCGAAGAACCAGGTACCCAGGTTCCAGACGATGGCCGAGAACAGCAGGGAGAACACCAGCAACAGGCCTTGGGAGGAGTCCATGTCCAACAAGAGCCCGACCGGCAGCAGATGCACTATGGCGTACGCCACACCGAGCCCCCCCAGCAACACCCCGGCAAAATTGAACAGCGCCGAGGCCAGCACAGCGCCTCTGGCCGGCATGGCATTGGTATAAATCACAGTGGCTACCGCATTGGCGGTGTCGTGGAAGCCATTGATAAACTCGTATGCCAACACAAAAAGTACAGCCAGGATCAGCCCCAAAGACCAGATCCACCCCAAACCCGCAAGCGCTTCCAACATAATTTAATCAGCCAAATACAGCAGAGGCTGTCGATTATGCTCAATGTGAGTTGAAGACAAAGTTAAATTATCTACATCTTGGCGCTTTAGTGATTTGCTTCACACTGTTGTTATTCGGCTTCAGTTAACTTCCCGCCAACTGATGATCCTGTCGTTGCCGCGATAACGGCCAAAGAAGGCACTGGCTCTGGGGTCGCTAAGTGTGCCGTCATTAAGCCCATTCCAATTCCAGTACCACTGCAACCATTCGGGCGTCTTGAGCGGCGCCGTCACCTTGCCGCGATAGCCGGAGCTTCCGAGCGCACGCCACAAGAGTTCAAACTCGCCGCCAAAGGCGGTGACTGTGTTGCCGCCGCTGGCGGAGCGGCTAATACTCTGCCCGGCACTGAGCGCAGGTTCATAGTGGTAACCCAGGGTGAGTTGATCCTGTTGATATTCAAGCGGCGTGTTGAACACACTGCAGTTATCCAGGGCGTTCAAACGCCAGCCACTGCCATCCCAATACTCTGTCCTCGCCGCCATGCTCAAGATTTGGGTTTCCGGGCCAAAGGTATTGTCCAACAGCAAACGCCCATGACGCATCTTTTGGCTACCAAGACGCACGGCGCTGCAGCTGCCTGCCACAGAGCAGTCACCGCTGAAATCGCTTTGCATATTGCTGTCCAGCAGCTCGGCAATCTTGTCCGGATCCTGAATTTCCAGGCCTATATCCAAAAGCGGGAAAGGCCCGTCTGTTGCAACCGGGTCCTTGCGGGCAAACTTGAGTTGCCCTTGGAACTCAGCCAGGCCATCCACCCAGGTATCTGAAGTGATCTCGCCCCCCGAAACCCGGCTGTCCAACGCGACTCCGTCGAATTGATTGGCTGCCTGATAATGACTGTAAGCCTTGGCAAAATCACCAACATAATTTTGAGTCACTTGCCTATCCAGTGCCAAAGCGCTGACTTTATAACTGACTTCAAATGGCTGATCCATGTAACTGAAACCATTACAGGCCGGCAGCAAACTGGGTTCATCGACTCGGAAAAAGGCCGGCACAAAACGCCCGACGGGCATTATGGTTTTGCCGCTAGGTCCCTGCCAATAAGCGCTGCCCACCAGACTCGGGAAGGCCACACTGCCCTCGTAGGGCAAAGGCGCCGTGACGCCAAATTCAAACACCCCAACCTCACTGACCGCCTGAGCGAGCCGGTTATTCTCAGGCGTTTGCTGGTGCAAATGATCATACTGCTGCAGCTGCAGTTCACCGGGTTGACCTGAAGCCGGTGCAATCAGCTTATGCCATAAAGAGAGATCTGCCTGCTGATAGGAAGGTGTGGTGAGGTTTTTACAGAGATCGGCATTACCATTATCCGCCCAGGCCTTGGCACTGATGCTGAGTGGGAAATTTTCCTGCGCTCGCCGAAAAGGCGCACAGGAGGCATCCGCGGCCTGGCAGTATTGCTCTACCTCGACACAGAATCCCAACGGGAAGCTGACAAAATCATCAGCGCCATGCATCACCAGCCCGGCATCCCCTTCGCTGGTCGTTCCTCTATAAAGGATATTTAGCTCGACCCGACCGGCATCGGCATAATTGATATCGATTCGGCTTTGGCCTTGACTGTCGAAGGCCAAGGTCAGCGGTGTGGCGGCAGCTTGATTGCTGCCTATATCCTGCCAGCTCAGGGCGCCTGTCGGTTTCAGTTGCACCTTGGGTGAACCGACAACTGCCGACAGCGCCTCACTCCAGAACGAAAGCGTCTTGTTGGTACCGGCAAAGGCCGGTACACACTGGGCTGTGCCATCTGACTTCATAGCCTTAACAAGCACTCCTGTCTCTGGCTTGTTGGCCAGCTTATCTGCCACATCAAAAATGAAACCACTATCGGCAAAACTCAGGCGACAGGCGGCCGTACTCAAGGGACCGCTGCCTCTTCGGCAAAGGGTGTCACTGCCTGGGCGGGTGGCCGGAGTCGAGGAGGAAACCCCCAGTGTCAGCGGCGTTTGATCAAACTTTTGCAGTTGAATTTGGGTACTGCCACCGTTGAAAGTCACCGAACTTGCCGGTAACCAACGGCCGTTACTGACGGGGTTAGGGCTCAGATTGGCGGTAACAGTACCTGTGAAGAGCTCTGAGCAGCTGGCATTTTTACAGGCCCTCAAGGTGATGGGTTCGGCACGACAGGTAAAAGGTGCGCTGCTGTAATCAAACTCAAAATGATGAACCTGCTCACCCACTGCCTTGGAGTCCAAAGCACAAACCTGGAAATTGTCTATCTCATGGTTGTTGTTGGAACCGCCGGTAGAGCCGGTGAGCGACAGGTAAAAATCTGTCGGCACACTCCCTTGGCCAATAAAACTCCGGGCATTGAATGGGCTAACCAGAGTTTGGTAACCGGCACCTGTATCCCGCTCAACAGACACCATGGCCATGTTGGCCTGGCGGGAATCTACAGTAATCTTATACCTGTGCCCAGGAGCGGGGTAATAGCTGCTACGCACATCTATCTTGGGATAAATATTGGCAACTGTACCTGTCAGGTATCGATAGGAACCGGCCTGAGCGCCCCGAATAGACACGGCTTGACGGCGAAAGCCCGGGCCACCGACACGCCCTTCTGTGGGGTTGGAAAAGTTGCCGTATTCATCCAGTGCCACCCCCAACCAGCCACCGGCAAAACCCGGGGTACCATCATTACGCTGGGCATAACCCAAGGCGCCACCAAAACTGCCCGGCTGTGGCGTCACGGCCGCATCAGAAAGGATCACCGCCACACCATCACCGCCGGTACCACTCTGGGGCGACCAGGCGTAATAATCAAATTCAACTGTTACCAGGTTGCCTTCGGCCGGAAATAAGCGCTGATAGGTACTGGAGGTTGCCTGATTGCCTCGGGCAGGAGTCAAACGCAGACGCCCACCCACTATGCTGGGCGGCACTGAATTGCCCAGCACCTTGATGGCCCAATCATCTGCCGATAGGGAAGCCGAACTGAAGTCATCGCTGAAACACCCCAGCACTGGCGTTTGGTCATTACTGCACATGCCGCCAAAATCGGCGTCTTCGACTGCACCGAGATCAATATCCACATCCGAGTTACCGGTAATCACCAAAGCCCCCCCAGATGCCAGAGCGCCATCCAAGGACCCATTTCCAGCTATCTGCACTGCACCCTCGACATACAAGATCGCATTTATGGTGTCATGACCATTGATACTCAAAGAGTTACGCACATAGATGATCAGATTCTCGGCCTTTCCACCTGGGTTCAGAGTGGCATTGTTCAGCTCTAGGTCATCGAAATATAACCTGGTGGTCGTTGTTGTTGGATTCAGGAAACTGCCATGGGAGAAACTACCGCGATCAAAATCATAATCTCCCGGAGCCAGTGACTGTTCACAAAAAAGAGGGTCAAACCAACTTTGTCTACAAGTTAAATTACCACGGCTAGGAGGCAGATTGGCAGGCGGCACAAAACCATCATTGAAATGGTTCCCTGTCGGAGGGTCGGTAAATATATCACTGCACTGAGGCACAGCCAGTGCCAGCGCAGGCAGGCCGCCAAGCAATATCCCGAGCAAGAGTAATATGCGACTATTCACGGGCTTCCACCTCCACAACCCGGCTCACTCTCAGGCATTGACTGTCATCTGCCGCGCCCACACCACAACTGCCGCTCTCGCATACAGCCGTGCTGCGGATACGATACAACTTGGCACTGCCCGGGCTGGTGTCCTGGCTCAAAGTCTCGCAACTGAGCTGTACATTGCAGCCGTGAAACCCGGTCACATCCGGCGCTGTCCAGCTTGAGCCCACGGCGGCGCAACCGGCAGTGCCGCCGCTTAAGGGAAACAGCCTGGCCAGGGCCGCATCGGCGCCGCTGTTGGCAGCGTTGAGCGCCCTTAAGCCCCAGACTTCCAGGTTGACGCTTTCATCGGCGTCGCCGCCAACCCGCAACAGAGTCACGGCCAACAGCGACATCACCAATATTACAAAGATGGCTATCACCAAGGCGCTGCCGCCCTGATGCTTTTGCGCATAACAGTGATAATTTCGACTAAGGAACATTGATCACCTGCACTTGATGTTGATACTGAAAATGCTCTCCGACGACCGAAAACTCTGGCCGCAATTGCACTATGGCGTTGTTGACCAGAGTGGCCGGCAACAGCTGCACCGCCGGGTTGGTGGCAATATCATTGCTCAAGCCTTCGGCCATCAAGGCTCCAGAGCCCATAGTATCGGGCAGAGGTTGACCGGCATGATAACCATAGTTGCTATAACGGCGAATGCTGCCATCCACCGAAGAAAAACAGTAGCTGACAGGTTGCCCGGCCACATAAAAGCGCTTCGCCGGTGAGGCTTCGGCAAAATTAACCGCAGCGGCAAACTGCAAGGTCAGCTGTGAGCCATTGAGCACCACCTTATCTATGGCATGACGCTTGTTGCTGCCACTGCCATAAATCTCCGCATTGGTCAGCGGGTACACCAATAGCTGTTCACCGGCCGAAATAGCCGTTGCCGGCGCAAACACTGTGGCAGTGTCCGCCTGGACATCCGGCGCCAGTGGCAATGACAGATAGCTGCCGCTGGCACTGATGGGCAGAAACTCCAAACACTGCAGCTGAGAGCTGGACTGCAACCTGAGACTGGAAGGCACGGCATTACGCAGCTCCCGGCTCAGTCGCTCCATCACGAAACGACTGCTGCCCAGCACTCTGTTGACGGCGGTAGAATCCACAAAAATACGGGTACCAAAGATAATAAAGCTGCTGACACCCACCACCAGAATCCCCAGGATAAGGATCACTGTGACCAACTCCACCAAGGTAAAGCCCTTGGCGAAACCTTGTCCTTTGATCTGTATGAATCTCTTACCCTGCCTGCTGCGCATCAGAAATTACTCCTCAGCACGTCGTAACGGATAGCTTCGCCCGCAGGGGTAGTTACCGTGACAGTCACCAGCTTGCTGTTGGCTTGATACTGGGATACCTGGACGCTGAGACTGTACCCAGGGTAGTGACTCAGGTAACTCAGGCTGGAATTAAGCATCAGGCTCTGCTCGTTAAGGCCATGGTAATCGTCGATATCGTCAAACTGATCCCGACTCTCACCATCCGGGCCATAATCGCTAACCTGGGTACAACTGACACCGCCCAAACCGTCACAGGCGGGCAGGCCACCGTTGGCGCCGCTATGCTCATCATAACGCTTGCCCCAGATTTCATTGATCACAGCCTGAGCCAACTCGGCGCTGCGCACTCTATGCAGGGTCTGCGCCGCGTGATCGCTTTGGGGAAACAGCACGCTGGTCAACAGCACCAGGGCGATACCGAGTACCAACATGCCGATCACCAGCTCTATCAGGGTGAATCCCCGCGCTTCAGCCCTCATGGATATAGCCCTCGGACTCTATGGCGATAGTCAGGGTTTCATCGGCGACCACAGAGAGGCAGGCGCCACTGCAGGCAAGGTTGGTGCGGCCCAAAGCATCGAACTGAATCTGAAAACTGTCAGCACCGTTACTTTGAAGCAGTATCCGGGTATTACGCGGCAGACTTTCGACGCTATTACTACGGATGACGCTCGTACAGTCCTGGGTCAAGTGGCTGAGTTGATAGGCGCTGTTGCTGATAGAGAGCCGATAGCAACGGTCGGGATTATTGAGTGCCAACATCTGGGTCTTTTGCAACTCGGCAATCAATTCCTGTCGCAGCGTCCAGGCGCTGTAACTGCTGGAGGATACCAATTTTGGCAGCACCACGACGGAAAGTATGGCCAGCAACATGATAGTCACTACCAACTCCACCAGAGTAAATCCCCGGGTGCCTGTCCCCTTGGTCACAGCCATATGATTTCCCGCCAATTCCATACTCAGTCAAGTATGGCAAATAAGCCCAATAGTTTGAATCCTGACGTAAAAAAGGCCTGCTTGGCAGGCCTTTTCAGCTACAGGCTATTAGCAACCATTGTCTGTCAGTGTAATAGTGGGTAATGCTCCGACTGCTGTAGGTGCTACGTAAACAATCTTACAGCTGGCTGCCGGATTGGCGACATCGGCTGGCGCACCGCGTTGCCAAATAGTCACCTGCCCATCAGTAGTTCCATCGATAACCCAGTCATTCGAACCCGTTGCCGTTGGCGAAGTGCCGGCATCAAACCGAGCATCCATTCCTGCCTGAAATGCAGCTTGACTCGCGGCCATATAGCCAAAAACGATGGCGACATCATCGGTAGTAGCAGTCGTACCCGCGATATCCACAGTGGTAGAAGGCTGCTTTTCAACTCCGGCCAAGGCGGCTTTGGAGTAAATCAAGCTGTTGGCTCCTTGAATCGCCCCTTTCATTCCTTGCAGGGCCGAAGCTCTGGCATCTGATTGCAGATTGATAAACTTGGGCGCTGCTACCACCGCCAGAATACCGAGAATTATGATCACCACCACCAGTTCAATCAGGGTGAAACCTTGTTGTCTTTGCATAGCGCTTTCCTTTGGTTCAAAAAATTCAATTCAATCAGTTGCTGAAACTCAATACCTGGCCAGTACCCGGGTTATAGGTAATTCCCTTGGCGCCTGTGGTGTTGAGATCCGGTGCCGGTGTCGCCACACCCGAGCTTTGATTCAGCACCAGAGATGCCACCTGATGGTAGACGCAGAGATCCAGCCCGGTTACCACAGTGCCGTTAATGGCTGTGGCGCTTGCACCTGCTCCTTCCAAGGCCCTGACGGTATAGCGTTGTTCTCTGGCATCGGCACTGTAAAGCACATTCTTGGGTGCACTCTGCAACACGGTATTGAACACTTGCTGGCAACTGGCATCATCCATGGAAGTGGCCGAGGTATTGCCAGTACCGGTCGGATAGCCGAAGCGGGTATCCAGAGACACTGTCGTACCATCGAGGATCACCGAGTTGTTACGGCGACCATCGACCTCCCATTGGGAGCGCACAAAACTGACTGCAGTGGCGAGGCCACCTGTTACACCTTCGAGACTGGCATCCTCGGCATCATCTGTCACATTCAAAAAACGCGGAATAGCGGTTGCAGCCAGCAGGCCCAGGATCACTATCACTATCACCAGCTCGATTAACGAGAAGCCTTGCATCTGTCGTTTCATCTAGGTTTCCTCCACCTGTTCGCCACTGATTTTAGCAGTTCCGTTAAGATAAAAAACCAACTCGGTCAATAATCTGTATCAGCTGTCAAAAAAATGACCCTGCCGGTGTCCATTTGATAACTCAGACTCTCACCGGCAGGGCTCATATAGCGGCAGCTTTGATCCTGGTGGAGAAACTGCACCCGGATAACGGCCTTATCCGGCATGCCTCCCAGAAGCTGTTGCCAAAGAGCCACACAGCCGCTGTCATCCCGGCTGGGCGCCTGTGGCCAACCGGCCTTATTCATAGCCAATTGACCTGGAGGCTCTGGTCGTTCCAGCGTCTGCCAATCCAGTTGCATCTGTTCAGGGCGTCCCAGGCTCAGCCACTGGGATCTCACCATGGCCAATACATTCAGCAACCTGTGGTGTTCAAGCTGCAACCCTCTGGCCGACACCTGATCCACGGCTGAAAAATAACGTACTCCCAACACCGCCAGAATGACCAACAACAGCAGCAGTGCGGCCAGTCTGGCGAAGGTTCGCAGCAGATCTTCCTCGGCCTGATGCTGGCTTGGCATCAGCGGCCTCCCTTGACCACATTAAGCATGTCCCACATAGGCAGATAGATACCCAGGGCCAGGATCAGCACCACGATGGCCACTATGCCGATCAAAATAGGTTCCAGCCTGGCGGTGAGGTTCTTGAGGTCATAATCTACCTCACCTTCGTAAAAATCGGCGGCATCATTGAGCAGTTGATCTATACGGCCGGTTTCTTCCCCAACAGCAACCATCTGCAGCACCAGGGGCGTAAACAGCTGGCTCTGATTGGAAACCCTCAGCATGGATTCCCCCGCTTCGACCCCGCGGCGCATGTTGACGATTCTGTCGTGCATGTAGCTGTTGTCTACGGCATCGGCCACCAAGCTGAGCGCCTGAGTCATTGGCACTCCGGCCCCCAACATCATGGCAAAACTGCGGCAATAACGGGCCAGAGTCGAGCGTTCGATTATGGAACCCACCGCCGGAATATGCAGTTTCCAACGATCCCACTGTTTTTCGCCCTTCTCGGTTCTATGCCAATAACGCACCCCAAGTACAGTTACCACCAGCGCCACCAGCATCAAGGGCCAGTAATTGACAAACAGGTTGGAAGTACCGATAAGCAACCGGGTCGCCCAAGGCAATTCGGCACCGAAGCGGGAAAACATTTCGGCGAACTTGGGGATCACCATAATATTGAGGATCACCAGTGCCAATGCCACCGCCAACAGAACAAACATGGGATAACGCATGGCAGACTTGATCCGTCTGCGGGTTTCCTGCTCCCGCTCGATATAACCGGACAACTGCAGAAAAGCATCTTCCAGTTTGCCCGTGTTCTCTCCCACATGAACCATGGAGACGAACAAGGCGTCGAACACATCCGGATGGTGGTTCATTGCCGACGACAGCGGCCGTCCGGCGGTCAACTGTTCAGAGACATCCTGCAATGCCTCTTTCATCCGTTTGGAATGGGTGGTTTCCGACAGCCCGGCAATGGCTCGCAGAATAGGAATGCCGGAGCGGGTCAGGGAATACATCTGCCGGGTGAATATCTGCAGCTCATCAAGGCCAACCCTACGCTTGAGCAAACCTTTGAGACTGAGATCCGGGCCTGGCTTGAGCTCAACGAGCTCCAGCGGGATCACGGCTCTGGCCAGCAACAGATCGGCCGCCACGCTCTCTGAGGCAGCATCCAATTGTCCCTTGACCTGTTCACCGCGGGCATCCCGGCCCCGGTAGCTATAGAGCGGCATAATCAGACCTCATCCCGTTCCATCATCTCGGCCGCCAACGGCACTTGAGACTCGGAGACATCTTCCACCAGCTTGGCGACCTCTTCTATGGTCGTCAGGCCGCTGCGTAAATATTCCAGAGCCGATTCAGCCAGCGGGGTAAACTGTTCGCTGGCGTAAGCGGCACGGGCAAACTCATGGGGATTACCGCTGCGCATCGCCTCTATCATGGTTTCATCCAGTTCGAGGATCTCAAACACCCCAATACGACCGCGATAACCTGTGCCGGAGCAGCTCTGACACCCTGTGCCCACTCTGAGCCTGGCATCGGAAAAGTCGCGCTTGCTGATACTCTGGAGCCAGACCCTGTCCTGCGGCGTGAGCTGATAATCGGTGGCGCAGTTCTTACACACCCGCCGCACCAGGCGCTGGGCTATGATGACCCTGAGGGCACTGGCCACCAAATAACTGGCCGCCCCCATATCAAGCAAACGCAGGGCACTGGTAATGGCATCATTGGTGTGCAGGGTCGAGAGCACGAAGTGACCTGTCAGGGCACCGCGCAAGCCGATTTCGACGGTTTCCTGATCCCGCATCTCCCCCACCATTATGATGTCGGGATCCTGGCGCAGGGTGGTGCGCAGTACATTGGAAAAATCCAGGCCTATCTTGTGATTGACCTGCACCTGGTTGATCCGCGGCAGTTGGTATTCCACCGGATCTTCCACGGTAATGATCTTACTCTCAGCCTTGTTCAGCTCACTGAGAATGCCGTAAAGAGTGGTTGTCTTACCCGAACCTGTAGGGCCTGTGACCAACAACATGCCGTGGGGGCGTTTTATCTGCCGCCGTACCCGCTCGAGAATATGCGGCGGCATTCCGGTTTCATTCAGGGTCAAGAGCCCTGCCGATTGGTCCAACAGCCGCATCACCACAGACTCGCCGTGATAGATGGGCATGGTAGACATACGCACATCTATCTGATGGCCTTTGATTTCAATATGAAAACGGCCATCCTGGGGCAAACGTTTTTCCGAGATATCCAAGCCGGCCATCAGCTTGAGCCTGAGCACCAGCGCTGCGGCAATATTGACCTCTTTGAGCACATTTTCCTGCAACAGACCATCCACCCGCTGGCGGATCCTGAGCGACTTGTCGCCGGGTTCAATGTGAATGTCCGAGGCGCGGATCTGTACTGCATCCTCGAAAATCGACTGCAACAGCTTAACTACTGTGGTTTCGTTGTCGCTGTCACCTTCGGTCAGACTGGCGAGATCGAACTGATCATCGGCGGCGTATTCTTCCTCCAGCTTGCCGGCCATCTGGGCAATGTGGCCGGTGCGGCGATAGAGGTTGTCAAAAGCATCGAACAGCTGCTGTTCCTTCACCACCGCCAGTTTCAGGCGTCTTGGTGCCAATAGCACATCCAATTCATCCAGCGCCTGCAGATCGGCAGGATCGCTCATGGCCACCAGCACAGAATCCTTGTCGGCTTCAATCACCAGAGCCCGAAAACGCCGCGCCTGCACTTCGGACAAGAGGTTGACCACCTCGGCAGGAATGGGGCGTTTGCTGATATCGATAAAGGGAATATTCAACTGATGCGAGAGAAACTGCAGCAGCTGCTCCTCGCTGATAAAGTCCATGTCTATCAGGGTGCGCCCCAGCTTGCGGCCGGTTTGTTTTTGTTGTGACAGCGCGTTTTGCAGCTGCACCTCGCTGATAATCTGCTCCTGCACCAGGAGATCACCGAGGCGCATTTTCAACTTGGGTTTCACTGGCGGCCTCCTATCTGGGCGAGTCGGTTTTCTATGTAATCACGGGCATCCGAGGACAAGCCCTGGCGCTTGAGTGCTTCCTGGTAACTGGCCTTGGCAGCGTCATAATCACCACTCGCATCCTGGGCATAGGCCAGCCCCAACCACCAGCGTCCCTGGGAGGCATCCTGCCGGATCAGGCTAAGATAACTTTGTTGTACCAAGGGCCAATCCTTGAGGCTTTGGCCAATTTCCGCCTGCAGCAGCCATTTCTCGCGCCCAAGCTCGCTGCCATCGGCTATCTGTTGCAAACTGGCGAGCGCCAGAGGCAACTCGCTGCGAGCCTTCTGCACCCGGGCCAGCAACAGCCAAAAGGTCGGTTGCTGCGGATAATTTTCGGCGCCTTGACGCAGCAGTACTGCCGCCTTGTCCAATTCGCCGCGGCCATAAAACAGCGCCGCCAGCTCCTGGCGGGCGTTGTGATTGGCATAATTCAAACGCAAGGCTTCGGCATAGGCCGACATCGCCTTGTCCAACTGCCCCAGCTCCTTGGCCTGTTGTCCCTGTTGTAATTTCTTTTGCGACAGCTCTGCCGGGGTCAGAGAAACCTGAGTCACACTCATTTTTGCCTGGCTTGGCTTGGCAGCCCCAGATGTGGATTGGGATATCCGGCCACTCTCATTGGGGCTGGGCTTCTGATCCAAGCCTGATTTTTCATCGCGACTAGGTCTTTCTATTTGCACTGACTGAGCCCGCTCTTGTCCAGCCTCCAGCCCGAGCGGTTCTTCCTTGGCTGCCAAACGTTCGGCAACTGCACTGGTTTCAAGGCTGTCATCGGCCCGGCTTGATTTTAAGTTACCTGTTTCTGAGCCATACATTTCCGGGCTTTTTGTTTCAAAGGCTGAGCCTTGAGCATTCAAGCCCGTATCAGGAGCTTTGGATTGTTCACTTGGGGCCAGGCTCTTGCTGGGAAGTTGCAGCGCCGAGTTCTGCGCCTCAGGCTCCAAACTTAATCTATCGCTGCCATCGGCAGTGCTTGAGACTGCCTTCGGCTGCGGCCGATTACGGCCCGTGGGTCCCGGCTCATACGGCACTGTCTGCGATGGCTCTGCTCGGTCACCACTTTGGTTTTGGATTTGAGAAGCGCTTTGACCGCCACCTCCCAAATAACCGCCCAGCCATAACCCCAGCGCCAACAGAATGATGCCAAGCAGCGTGCCACCGAGCAGCAACCACCAGGGATTGGCCGCCGCTTGACTGGCCTGCCCCGCCGGCACATGAGCTAAGTTGTGGGGCTGCTGGCGTTTATCCAGGTCCTTGAGCATCTGATTGACCACACTCATAACCAGACTCCCTTCATGGCATAAACCCCGACCGAGACGCCGACTGAAGTAAGGAGCAGTGCCAGAGTCGGCCAAAGCCAGCGCCAGTTCGAAGTACGGGAAGCATCTTCGGTATCCTTGATGGCGCCCTTGATATGCGCCGTTTTCACTTGCTGTTTGCCTTCACCGAAACAGAGCAGCAGCGCCTTGTGCGCCAAAATATTCACCAATCTGGGGATCCCTCTGGCAGCCACGGCGATATGTTTACTGTCTGCGGCGCTGAATAACGCCGGCCCCTGATAGCCGGCCACCGCCAATCTGTGGCGCAGATAGGCATAGACTTCATCCCGGGTCAGCGGCCGCAGGCGATAGCTGAAGGTGATCCTCTGGCGTAACTGTCGAAACTCTTGCTGCGCCAGGCGCGAATCCAGTTCGGGCTGGCCGAAGATCACCACCTGCAGCAACTTGCGGCTCTCGGTTTCCAGATTGGTCAACAGCCGCAAAGCTTCAAGACTCTCATCCGGCAAGGCCTGGGCTTCATCAAGCAACAAAACAATATTGAGCCCCTGGGCACTGAGCGCCAGCAGCTGCTGCTGGATAAGACCACTGAGTTGCTGCTGATCTTTAATATCATTCACGGCAATCCCCAGCTCCTCGGCAATCGCCAGCCTGAGTTCTGCCGGGGTCAGATAAGGATTGGGCAACCAAGCGCAGCGAAACTGCTGCGGTAACTCGTTGAGCAGTTTGCGGCACAGCAATGTTTTGCCGGTTCCCACTTCGCCGGTGACCTTGATAAAACCTTCACCGGTTTGCAGCGCCACCTGCAGCACCTGCAAGGCCTCCACATGGGGAGCCAACCCCAGGAAAAATCCTGTGTTGGGGGTCAGGGCAAAAGGCATGCTCTGGATGCCAAAATGCTGCAGATACATAGAAGCGGCTATTCCTGTGGATACCATCGGTCAAGCAAGCTCTGAGAGCGTTGCAGTTCTTTTTGCCAGGTGCCATCAACTACCACGGTCGGCTTGAGCAAAATCACCAGCTCTGTCTTGCGCTTTAACTTGCTGCGATTGGTAAAGGCTTCACCGATAAAGGGTATATCGCCCAGCAACGGCACCTTGGATACCACTTCGGTATTCTCGCTCTTCATCAGGCCGCCAATCACCACCACATCACCGGAAAGCGCCTTGATGACAGTGTCAGACTCACGGATTTCACTCTGGGCCAAGGGCAGATCCAACGAAGAGTCACTTATCTTGATGCTCTTTTTCTGCTCTTTCACATCTGTGACCGAAGGATGTACATGCAGCAAGACACTGCCGTCTTTGTCTATTTGGGGCGTCACATCCAGAGCGATTCCCGAGAAGAAGGGCGTCAGCTCCACCTCAGGCGATGTCACCGGTGTAGTGCTGGCCACTGTGGTAGAGGAGACATCTGTGACAAAGTATTCGTCACGGCCAACTTTGATCACCGCCTTCTGGTTGTTGGACGCTGTCACCCTGGGGCTGGAGAGCACATCGACATCGCCTTGGGTATCCAGCAGAGTGATCATGGCGGTGAAATCCGTACCCTTGAGTGATAAAGAGGTCACCCCTCCTATGGCCTCGGTGATCTGATCGCCAAACGAGCCCTCGCTGGTGCCAAAATTAACCTTGGTGTTACCGTCGGCCAAAGCGCTGCCAAGCACATCCTGCCACTGGATCCCCTGCTGGTAACCATCGGAGAGGGTCACTTCGAGGATCTTTGCTTCCAGAATAACCTGCCGCTGCAAATGGCTCTCGGCGGTGGAGAGGAAACTGCGGATCTGCCGCAGCTCGTCCGGATTGGCTCTGACGGTAACCAAGCCAGCCTGGGGAGTGACCACTACAGAGCGGCCGTCGCCACTGCTGCCGAGAATCGATTCCAGGGTCTTTTGCAGCTCGCCCCAGAAATCTGTCTTGGTGCGGGAACTGATGAAGGTGCCGTTAGTGTTATTGCTGTTCTGGTCGTTGCCGTTGTTGTTACTACGGTTATTGCTGAAATTGCTGTTATTGCCGTTGTTCAGGCCATTATTGTTGAGGTTGTTATTGCTGTTGTTGTTATTGTTGTTGTCAGAGATCCTTCCCGAGCTGACCGAAGTCAGCGACAGACCGATACGCTCCATATAGAGGTAATTGACCGGGAAAGTCTCGGTTCTCAGGCCTGCCGGATAGACCCTCAGGATCCGTCCTTCCCGGCTGATTTCATAGCCATAAATGTCCTGTACTACCTGCAAGGCTTCACTCAGGGTCACGCCCTTGAGCGATAAAGAGATATTGCCGCTCACTTGTGGGTGCACAGCCACGCTGAAGGGAGTGCCTTCCACCAGACTCGGGAAAAACACCCTGGCATCGACATCATTGGCCGAGACATCAAAACGCCGCTCGGTCTGCATAGGTGCGGCCAGCCCGGCCAGAAGACCATCGGCATTCAACTCTTGCTGCACACCGGGAGGCAAGCTGGCCGGAGGAGGCACTGCTGCCCTGGCATTTTGCTGCGCCATGGAATCGCGCAGCGCCTCTTTGGAGGCGGCTGGGTTGGGCCTATCCGTGGTTTGGCAGGCCGCCAGGCCCAGAGCCAACAACGGCAGCATATAGGCGAGTCTGGTTTTCATTAATGTTTTTCCTTGCGCTCGGTAATCGCTTGAAACAGATAGAGTCGGCGACCATCGGCCAGCAAAACGCTGTCCTGATCGATACGGCTTAACACCACCCCTTGTATCCTGTCTCCCTGGCGGTAGATTTGGTTATTAATCACGGCCCGCTTGCCCTGAGGTCCGCTGAGCAGGCTGCTCAGTATCAGGCCCTGTCCTCCCTGCTCCTTGGCTGGCCATGGTAGGGTCCCGCAGGCTGGCTGCTGCCAGACCCTGGCTGCAGAGCATCGCCAATAAGATTAAGCACTTAGCTGGATGATGCCACACTGATAAAGTCCTCATTGATGCTGAGCGTGTATAACTCAAGTTGCACACTGGCCTTGGGATACTCAGACACCCGGTAATCCAGGCGCTTCCAATAGAGCTTGTCCGGCATGTTTTCCACCGCTTGCACAAACTTGAGCACGGCGAAATAGTCGCCTTCAAACTCCAGCACTATGCCGTGACTATAGAGATTCATCTGTTGTTCATCGGCTTTGCCTACCACCAGCAAAGGTGTTGGGGCGACAGACTTGAAGCCGGTCAGCTGTATTCCTTGCACCCGTTCCAGCAAGGCGGTAAGCAATGACGGCATATAGCTGGCAGGCACCATGTCGACCATCTGGCGGTCCAGTTGTTGATCCAACGCGGCGATATCACGATTGACTTGCCCCAAGCGGGCCTTAAGCGGCGTATCAGGGTCTTCCGCTAGGCGTTGGCGATAGAGCTCCAGCTGTTGCTGACTGAGTTTGATGCTACTCTGGCCGGCATGCAGGCGTTGCAGATTGCTCTGGCGCTCCAGCCAGAAAGACTCCAGCGGCAGATACAGCAGAAACAGCAGCAATAACAGGCTGACTCCCGCCACCATGCCTCTTTCTCTTTGACTCAAACCATCAAAGGCTTGGCCCAGACGCCGAAGGAAATTCATTTCTTCACCTCCCGGGCTTCACTGGTCAGGACGAAGGCCAGTGGCTGGCCTGGCTCCCGAGCCATGGTCATGGAAGCAAACGAGCGCCCTCTCAGACTCTCGGTTTGTTTGAGCTTGTCTATCCAGCGCGGCAGACTCTGCGGATATTGGCCGAAACCTTCAAACTCCAGCTTGTCTTCTTCAAGTTTGATGCGGCTCAACCACACGCTGCCATCGGACACTTGGGCCAACTCCTGCAGCACAGGCGCAAAGCCCTTGGACGTCATGCGCTCCCGCTGCCCAAGCTCGGTCAGCAGTAAACCCTTGAGCTCTCGCTCCTGAGTACGACGCTCCAGCTCAATGACCAGCTCGGCACTAGGCTGACGCTTGGCCAATTCGGCTTCCAGTTGTTGTTTTTGGCTCTCCAAGGCCTGTCGCTGCGACTCGACCTCAAGCAACTGCCTGGACACTTGCGTTTGCTGCCACCATCCCAAGCCGATAAGTGAGAGTCCCAGTAACAAGAATACGCCAGCAATAACCAGCAAACGAACAAAACTGAGCCTTAGCCTGGGAGGCAAGAGTGAAGACGAATAGAGATTGATCCGGGTCTTGCTCATTTGCTACCCCGCTCCAATTCCAGATAGCTGAGCTCAGCCATTTTCATACCGACATCCATGCCATTAACCGGACGCACCTGCTGGTTAAAGTTACTGGACACAAGTTGCGCCAGGGCATCGGTTTGCCCCTGAACCATGATTTCAATCGAGGCTACCGGCGCTTGTCTGAGCTGGCTTTCAAAAAAGTCCATCGAGCGCTGGATCTCCAGGCTGAGGGTATCGGCAACGCCGAACCCCAAGGATTCGGCATCGGTCTGATGCAGTTCGGCAAATCCGCGAATGCGCCGTTGCATGTAGAGTTCACCCTCGCGCACCACAGTGAGCAGTAACTCCTGCCCGGGAATTTGGCTGATCACCAGCCTGGCCATAGGGTCTTGGCCAAAGAGGTTAGTGGGCAGTAACTCTTCGATGCTGATCCCCACCAACTCCATACCGGCCTTGTCTATTCCCTGGGCCAAAGCAGATAGGCTGCTGCGGGAGCAAACCACCACATTGAGTTTGTCACTGCTTTTAATTGGTGATTCGAAGTAGTCCAGATGGATATCGGCCGGCGGCGTGCTGACCATGTCCTTGACCGCCCAAACCAGCGCTTGAGCCATCTCATCGGCTTCTACCTTGGGCCTGTCGGCGCTCAGGAGTTGATAATGACCAAAGCCCAACGCCAACTGCAATTTTGAGGGGCCAAAGTCGGCATAGATAGCGGAAAACAGTGCATTCCAATCATCTTTTTGCAGTGAATAGCTGTGGCAGAGTGCGCCTTGGCTGCCACTGCCGGGGCGAAAGACCCAGGCGTGATTGGCCGCGAGGAAGATGCCGGTAGCGACGCCGGATTCGGACGAGCCAAAGCTAAAAAGACGACTGATGAATGACTTGTTCGTCATAGGTAACCCTGAGTCCCTGTGAAAGTGGTTGGCCTGACCTCGGCCTTAAGGTTAACAACTTGCTGCAACCTTAAAAATTAAGTCAATATTTTGGCGTATCCATTCTAAACACTAATCACTTCATTTTATAGGCAAATATTCTCAAACTGAGAACTGCTCTAAAGATAGGCTCACCCATGCTGATAAACAAGTCGAACGAATACCAGGCTTGTACTCTTGCTCAGGCGCTGGCCGGCATAGGCTCGCTGAACCAGCTGCCCTGAGCGGCGCTGACGCCGAGTATTCTCAAAGTCTGCCACTCTTCGAACAGCTCCACGCCTTCGGCACAAACCTGTACTTCGGTGCGGTAGAGTCCACCTATCAGGCTGCGAACAAACAGCTGATTTTCGGGCCGTAAATGGATCTGCCGCACTATGGATCTGTGCAGTTTAATCAGCTCGAACCCCGTGTCCTGAATATACTGGGTGCTGATCACCTGCTGCCCCACATGATCGACACACAGGCGCGCGCCCATTTTGCGGATCATTTGCAGCCTGGAGGCTATCTTCTCCTGATTGGGCGCCGCGATATCCTCACTGACCTCGAAGATCAACCTGCCGGTCAGATCCCGGTATTCCAGCAAGGTTGTACGCAGCCAACGGATAAAGGCGCGACTCATCAGCGAATCCAGGCTCAGGTTGATGCTGAAACAAACCTTCTTGTCCGGCTCACTCGGCAGCAACTCAAACAAGACTCTTTCCAGAGTCTGGCGCTCAATTTGCGGCATCAGCCCACATTTAACCGCCATAGGCAGAAACAGGGTCGCCCGCACCAGATTGCCCTCGGGATCTCTGGCCCGGGTGAACACCTCTCTATGGTGCAGTTTGCCGTCACAATCCATCACTGGCTGGGTATAAGCGAGAAAACGCTTGTTGACCAAGGCCATTTCCAGAAAGCTGCGCCAGCGCACCGAGCCCTTGGCAAACTCCTGATCCACCGCGCCCTTGTCATACATAAACCAGGTATTGATCCCCTGCAGCTGAGCCGCTCTCAGGGCCATTTCCGCCTCTTCCAGCAACTGTTGCTGACCATCGCCCACCTTGAAGTAAGCGCCGCCGAGATGATAGAAGTTGTCGGCGTTGTCCAGCTTGGGCAACACCTGGCTTTGGCAGACTTTCAGCAGTCGGATCGCCAGTTGATCGGCCTCCGCCAGGGAAATCTGGGTCACCACTATTGCAAACTGGTTATGGGAGCGGCGGGCAAAGAAACTGTTGGGCTGAGACTGCAGTATCTGGCTGATGCCGTTGACGTTTTGTCTAAGCAGCTCCAGCGTCAGGCTGTCTCCCAGCTGTTGCTGCAGCAGATCCAGATCCTCCAGCTCCAACAGATAGAGCACCCCATGGGCTATCATGCCCTGTTCATTGCTCAGGGCATCGAGGCGATTCTTGAGAAACAGGCGGTTACCTATGCGGGTATCGGGATCCAGGAAGGTATTGCTGCGGATAAACTTGTCAAATCTGGCACGTTCTTTCTGGGCATCGGCCAGCTCTTCCAGCAAGCGACTTAGGGCGCGGTTAATCAATCTGGGCTTACCCTTGCCCGGCATCGCCAGCGCTTTTTCATGCTCACCCAAGAGGATTAAACGGCTGCGCTGTGCCAGCTCCTCAATCCCCTCCAGTTGCCGCGAATACCAGAGATAGCCGAAACGGACAAACGCCAGCACGGCACCCACGCCGACCAGAATGATCAAGACTTCGTACCAACCTGGTCTGTGCTGGGAAAACGGCTGCGGCAGTTCCAGCTCCATGCGGATACCCGGGTTGTTCTTCAGCTGTGACTGATAACGCACCAGGTTTTCTGTGCCTATATTGCCTTTATATTCAAACAATAACTTGTCGTAATGCCAGAGCTTAAAGCTGGCGGCGTTGTAGGCAATCAACATGGGAGGCAGCCAGGACTCCAGCTCCCAATTGCTGCTGGGTTGGTACTGGTTGGTCAGCATGGTTTCCAGCTCCGTGACCTTCTGTTGCTGGAACTTGTAGGTCAGCTGCAGGAAACTCATCATGGCACAGAGCAGAAACACAAACGCCACTGTCGTCAGCGACAAGAGCCAAAAACTGGTGAGTTTTTTTGTGAGAATTCGGGTGAGTTTCATCGAGGGCGATCCTGCCAGTCTTCTTATTCTTCTAAGTGTTGAGCCGCCTCACTGCGGGAACTCAGTCTGTTGATTATTCAGCAGCCATACGCAAAAGGCAACCGACAAGCTGCACAGCACGGCAAATGCCCCGTCTGCCTTGCAGAAACAACAAAGGGGCCAAACAAGGCCCCTTGGGAATAAAACAGCTATCAGACTTCCGGGTATTGCGGCAGTGTGTCTATCTGAGCAACCTGAGAGTCTATGGCTGCTTGCGCCACAGCCTTGGCGACTTTGGGCAACAATCTAGGATCCATAGGCTTGGGCAGCACATATTGCGGGCCGAAACTCAACTCGCTGACATTGGGGTAAGCCGCCAACACAGATGCTGGCACAGGCTCCTTGGCCAGTTCAGCAATGGCATAAACCGCGGCTATCTTCATCTCATCATTAATGCGGCTGGCACGCACATCCAAAGCGCCACGGAAAATGAATGGGAAACAGAGCACATTGTTGACCTGGTTGGGATAGTCGCTGCGACCGGTTCCCATGATCAAATCGCTACGTATCTCATGAGCCAGTTCAGGCTTGATCTCGGGATCCGGGTTGGAGCAAGCGAAGATCACCGGCTTCTCGGCCATCATAGCCACTTCCTCGGCGCCGAGAACATCAGGGCCAGACAGCCCCAGGAACACGTCGGCCCCCTTGATCACATCCTGCAGCGTGCGCTTGTCTGTGTTGTTGGCAAACAGCGCCTTGTACTCGTTGAGATCTTCACGACGGGTATGGATAACGCCCTTTCTATCCAGCATGTAGACATTTTCACGCTGGGCTCCACACTTGACCAGCATGCTCATACAGGCGATGGCCGCTGCGCCTGCGCCCATACAAACAAACACCGCCTCTTCCAGTTTCTTGCCCTGGATCTCGAGGGCATTGATCATCCCGGCGGCAGTAACGATTGCCGTGCCGTGCTGGTCGTCGTGAAACACAGGAACCTGGCAGCGCTCGATCAGCTCACGCTCGATTTCAAAGCACTCAGGCGCCTTGATGTCTTCCAGGTTGATACCGCCAAAAGTGTCGGCAATCGCTTCGACTGTATGAATAAACTCTTCAGCTGTGCGGTGTTTTACTTCGATATCTGTGGCGTCGATATTGGCAAAGTGCTTGAACAGCAAAGCCTTTCCTTCCATTACCGGCTTGGATGGCAAGGGGCCTAGGTTACCCAGCCCCAGAATGGCGGTACCGTTGGAAATCACGGCAACCGTGTTGCCCTTGTTGGTGTATCTGTACGCATTGGCAGGATTGGAAGCGATTTCACGTACCGGCTCTGCCACCCCCGGGCTGTACGCCAGCGCCAGATCCATACTGGTCTCGGCGGGCTTGGTCAGCGTCACTGCGGTTTTGCCTGGAACGGGGAACTCATGGTAATCGAGCGCTTTTTGACGGAAATCTGTCATTTTTAAATCCTGAAATGCGGAATGATATTAAGTAAAAACCGTACAAACACAGGTCTGGATCACTGCAGAACTCCCTCTACAGTGACTCAAATCACAAGGCGCTAAAGATACGCGAAAAGGCATTGTTTTAAAACAGTGAGATAGAAATTTTCCGCTTAAGTCAGGCATTTTGCTTCTAAGGGGGATTTTCCAAACTTATCTGTGATGGATGAGTGGCGATTATCTGCCATTTTTTGTAGGAAAAATACAACTTACCCCGCACTATAACGGCTCTTTTAAGCGAGTTCAGCGCTAAAAGGTTGCTAAAATTACCAGATCCGGCCTGAGGTATGCCGACATAGAAGTTATTATCCAGAATAAGCCACAAATACTGTCCCTTTCTTTCAAAATCTGTCACCACACCTCTGACCAGCCGATACTGATTTAAATCCTGCTGGCCGATAGCCGAAACCGCCTTGGGCGCATAGTCGTCAAACCCCCACAAACCTGTACTCTGAGTCCGTGCTTGCTGCTCCAACTTGGCAAAGCATTCCCAAAACGGATGTTCCTGATAGACCCTGGCCATGGCAAAACCCTGTTGCAGCAGTTCCTGCTGCAACAATAAACCATCCGGAGTAAAGACATAGGCCAGAGTGCGACCATAGGGATCCAGCTTGGTTGGGCCAAACATCAGCGCCAGCTCGTCCCCCGCTTTGAGCTTAGAGGCGACAAAGGCCCTGGCCTCCAGACTGTAGCGCTGGGAGAGACTGGGATACTGATGATCTATCTCGGGGGCATTGACACCTATCAAGCGTATCAGGCGGCCATCTTTGAGTGTGAGGGTATCGCCATCATTGATATAGGCGAGTGTAACCTTTTCGCTGGCAGTATAGGGAATACACAGATTGCCGCTTGTGCTGGCCTGCGCCAATCCCAAAGACAGCAAACTGCCCAGCAGCAACAGACATATAATCATGCATGAATGACGCCCAAAGCCAGATCCTGAGCTAGTACTGTGCCATTGAAATATCATGGCGCCTCCCTTGGCTGTAATTGCCTCTTGGCTGAGTGGAATCACGGTCAAAATCCTTTTTTAACTCTTAATGCTGCCCCCTAGCCCCGGGTCAAGGTGATATCCGAAACATAACCGTGGGCACAACTTTGCAAGGCCTGACTGAGCATGGCTGCGGCTTCATCGGCCGTCATAAAGCTCGACGTATCCACCAATTTACCGCTGCTGGGCCAGAACCCGGTTGCCATTCCACCGGGGTAGACAGCTATCAGTTTTATCTTGCTGCCCTTGAGTTCCAAGCGTAAGGACTCCAGCATGCCTCTGACGGCCCATTTTACCGCGCAGTAACTGCTCTCTCCGGCCTTGGGTTGCAGCGCCGCGGTAGACATGACAATCACCAGTGTCATGGACTCTTGCCGCCAACGGGCCAACATGGCTCTGAGCAGCAACAGAGTAGACAGCAGATTATTGTCGATAAGGGTCTTTATCTCGACCGGTGACTGAGTTTCCAGGTTACCGAAGCGGCCGCTGCCGGCACAGTGCAGCAGCATTTCGGGGGCCTCGCCCAAGGTATCGAGCAGAGCCTCAATCGCTTGCGGATTGGTTAAATCTGTGGCTTGGCAACTGACACCGGGCAGCTCTGCCGCCAGTTGCTGCAACCTCTGTTCGCTGCGGCCGGTTAACAACAAGGACGCTCCTTCAGCATGATAACGCCTCGCCAGCGCTGCCCCCAAGCCACTGCTGGCTCCGGTGATCAATTTCATTTGCTTTGCTCTCCGACTTCAGATGGGGACTGTGACAGAGGCCGATAGGTTTGGCTTTGCCAGTCAAATTGATAGGTCTTGCCCTGCCATTGATACAAGGTGCGATTACCTTGTTGTATCACCCTGGCGTTGGCCGGTAGGCTGGCACGACTCCCTGTGTCGGCCAAGGTTTCGAAGTGAGTCGTTACTCGCTGTGGTGGCGCCACTACCACAGGCTCCGGCTTGGGTTGCCTGCGATATACATAGGGGCGCTGCCAGCGATCTCTGTACCAAGGTTCATCCCACTGCCAACGATTCCACGGGTCGTAGCGCCAGGGCGATAGCCAGGGATTGTTAACTCCCCAATACAGGCCCCAATGACTTCGTGAGCCATGGTTATGCCGGCGGTTGTCATCTCCTCTATGAATATCACCCTGATAGTGGCGCTCGGCATGGGAGTTATCCCTGGCAGCAGCCACCAGTGGCAAACTCATCAGTATCAGACTCAGGAAAAATGCTCGTTTCATATAGCCTCCAGGCTTCAAGGCCCGCAGCTTTCATGCTACTACGGCTGGCGCCCGGATTCATCAGTGAATCGCAGGAGAAATAAAGATGACTCAGCGTGCATTCAGCCAAGGGGCACCTGTTTGTCTCTGCTCCCCCATGCGACAGCAGTTAACCGCTGCCGGGATTAATGCTATAGTGCGCGCCATTAATGCATTCGGCAGCGAGGCTATTTCCACATGAGTTTTAAGGATTTACGCAGTTTTATCGATCACCTCGAGAGTCAGGGTGAACTCAAGCGTATCAGCTATCTGGTTGATCCTTATCTTGAAATGACCGAAATAGCCGATCGGGTGCTGCGTGCCGGTGGCCCGGCCCTGCTGTTTGAAAATCCCAAGGGCAAACAGATGCCCGTGCTGGTGAACCTCTTCGGTACTCCGAAGCGGGTCGCCATGGCGCTGGGCAAGGATGATCCCATGGCGCTGCGGGACGTGGGCGAACTGCTGGCGTTTCTCAAGGAGCCCGAGCCACCCAGGGGCTTCAAGGATGCCATTGCCAAGATCCCCATGTTCAAGCAAGCGCTGAACATGCCGCCCAAGACAGTGCGTAACGCTCCTTGCCAGGAGGTGGTGTTGCAAGGCGATAATATCGACCTGACCGCCCTGCCCATTCAGCACTGCTGGCCCGGCGATGTTGCACCACTGGTGACCTGGGGTTTGACCATCACCAAAGGGCCGAGACAGAAACGCCAGAATCTGGGGATCTACCGCCAGCAACTGCTGGGCAAGAACAAGCTGATCATGCGCTGGCTGTCACACAGAGGCGGGGCATTGGACTTTGCCGACTTCAAGCAGCAGCACCCAGGTGAAAAATATCCTGTGGTAGTGGCTCTGGGCAGCGACCCTGTCACTATTCTCGGCGCCGTCACTCCAGTGCCCGATGCCATGAGTGAATATGCTTTTGCCGGACTGCTGCGCGGTGAGCGCACCGAAGTGGTCAAGGCCTTGAGTTGCGATCTGGAAGTGCCGGCCACCAGTGAGATCATTCTCGAAGGTTATATCGATCCCGAAGAGATGGCGGTGGAAGGCCCCTACGGTGACCACACAGGTTATTACAATGAAACCGACAGTTTCCCTGTGTTTACCGTGACCCATATCAGTCACAGAAAAGACGCCATCTACCACAGCACCTACACGGGAAGACCACCGGATGAACCGGCCATGCTCGGGGTTGCCCTCAATGAGGTCTTCGTTCCTATCCTGCGCAAGCAGTATCCGGAAATCGTCGACTTTTACCTGCCACCGGAGGGTTGTTCCTACCGGATGGCGGTGATCTCCATCCGCAAACAATATCCCGGGCATGCCAAGCGGGTGATGATGGGAGCCTGGTCTTTCCTGCGTCAGTTTATGTATACCAAGTTTATTGTCATAGTCGATGAAGACGTGAATTGCCGCGACTGGCAGGACGTTATCTGGGCCATAACCACCCGGATGGATCCCAGCCGCGACACAGTGATGATAGACAACACACCCATTGACTATCTGGATTTCGCGTCACCCGTGGCGGGACTGGGATCCAAGATGGGCCTGGATGCCACCAATAAGTGGGAAGGTGAGACCAACCGCGAATGGGGCACCCCAATAGTGATGGACCAAGAGGTTAAACAGCGAGTGGACGAGATTTGGGAGCAGTTGGGCATAGAAGACCAAGCTACCCTATAATCCGCAATAACTGCTTTAGCCATTATTAAAATAAGCCTTCAACAGAGAGGTAAAAAGGAAGTTCGATGAATAGCATCCGCTGTAAGATAGAGAAAGTTGCCCCATTCAATGACGCTGTGTACCAAGTATTGCTGCGCCCCGAAAAACCGCTGGAGTTCAAGGCCGGTCAATACCTGTGTGTGGTAATGGGTGAGAAAGACAAGCGTCCCTTCTCCATAGCTTCGGCTCCCGGCAGCGAACTCATAGAACTTCACATAGGCGCAGCCGTCAGCGAGAGCTATCCCATGCAAGTGGTCGAGCGGCTGAGAAACAACAGCCATATCGATATCGAAGCTCCGGGCGGCGAAGCCTTCCTCAGACACCAGAGTGTCAGGCCCAGACTGCTAGTTGCCGGTGGTACAGGCTTCTCCTATATCAAGAGCCTGGTAGAGCAGCAAATCGCCCTGGGGCAAAAGGTTGAAACCCTGCTCTATTGGGGCTGCCGCAATCCTGAAGCCATGTACTACGAAGCCATCGCCAGAGAGTGGCATCAAGCGCACCCTTGGTTGCACTTCGTGCCGGTAGTAGAACAGGCCGAGGCCGACTGGCAGGGGAAACAGGCCAATCTGCTGGCGCAGATACGCTCGGACTTTGTCAGCCTGGTGGGCTATGACATCTATATTGCCGGTCGTTTCGACATGGTCGGTGCCGCGCGGGAGCTGTTCCGCGAGATGGGACTGGATGAAGCCCACCTCTACGGCGATGCCTTCGCCTTTATCAAATAACTGTCTTCATCATTATCCAATAATGGCCGCTGCCAGCGGCCGCTATTTTTTGCCACCATTAATGTGTGTCAGCTCTCATCCACCGGGGTGCACAGTCCCAGCGCTCTGACATAGAATAAACAGATACACAGAAACCCCGGACACAATGGAGTTCCCATGAGTCATCCTCAAGTCACATCACTGAAACTGAAGCGTAAATCCAAACTGCTCGAGATAGGCTTCGATGATGGCAGTCAGTATCAGCTGAGCTGCGAATTTCTGCGGGTTCACTCTCCATCGGCCGAAGTTCACGGCCATGGCAACCCAAAACTGGTGACTCACAAGAAAGAGGTCAACATCAGCGCCATTGAGCCGGTAGGCAATTATGCGGTGAAGCTGGTCTTCGACGACGGCCATGATACCGGCCTCTATTCCTGGCAGATACTGCACCAGCTCTGCACCCAACACACCGAACTCTGGGAACAATATCTGGCTCGGCTGCGTGCCGAAAAGGGCAGCCGTGAAGCCCTGATCAGCATGAATATCAAATATAACTGAGGAAGGTGCGAACAGATTCCACGAGGAGTTATTCGTACCTTTGCTAGCGGATCAGCGAGCCCAAAGGCAGCCCGCTGAGCGCCCTGGCATCCTGCTTGGAAAACCAGGTGTCGGGTAATGTCACCTGCTGCCATAGCTCCCGGCACAGCGATTGGCTGTCCTGCCAATTGCCGGCCAACAGCCAAGGCACCAGCAGGTCGCCCACATCCGGGTAGTTAATCGGCTCAGGGCTACCCCGTTTGAGCCAACGTTTCACCGTTTGCGGCTCCAGCGTCATCATGCTGTCGGCCGCTGCCAGCAGCTCCAGGGCGGCCACATTCGACAGCTGTTCAAACTGCCCAAGCAAGGGTTTAACCAAGAGCTTTTTACCCAGGGTCAGGGCTTCACTGGCCAGTTCAAATCCGGCATTGGCTATCACCCCACCGCAACTGGCGAGATCGGCCTTGAAGCCTTCACGATCAAAACCATGCCACAGAATATGCTCAGGTAAAGCAACTGGCGCCGCCTGGCTGTGATACACCATAAAACGGTAGTCATGGAAAGGGTGCAATAATTCGGCAATAGCTTGTGGGCTCTCAAACGGCAGATACACCAAAATATCGTGTGAATGTTCCACGGCGCAGCGGCTGACATCGACAAAGGGCGGCAATATTGGGTAGCCAAAGTGATGCCAGTGACACCCCAATGCCTGATCCACGGGAGCGAAGTTTTCCAGCAACCAGTCGTTGAACCAGGAGTTTCCTACTTTGGGCACAGGGTATTTGAGGGAAGCCTGATGACTAATGCCTATGCTGGGCACCCCCTGACGCCTGGCGGCCCAGGCCGAAACCGGCTCAAAGTCATTGAGCAAGAGATCATAGCCACTGAGATCCAACTCGCGAATGTCTCGCCAAAGCTCAACGGCGGAATTGTGCATCAGTGTCTTGGGGATGCTGACCCGTCCCTTTTGAGTCACAAAGGTCAGCCCGGAACAGACCCGGTAATCGCCGAAGGCCTGCATATCAAAAAACTGCTCCGGCTGGCGACCACTGAAGAAATAATCAACCTGAATATCGTGCTTTGCCAAGGCTTTGGCAACTACTCTGGCGCGACTCAAATGGCCATTCCCTGTGCCCTGAACGCCGTAAAGTATCCGCATTGATAGTCCTTATATCCAAACTACTGCTATGAGAGTGGCACTGCTGCCCAAAAGGGCACCGGCCAAGATATCGAGAGGGTAGTGAACACCGAGAAACACCCTGGAAACCCCAACCAGGCCAGCCCAGATAAATGCCGGCACTGCCAGCTGCGGGTAAATTTGCCATACCGCACTGGCGAACACGAAGGCACCCGCCGTATGGCCGGACGGCAGACTGAATTTGTCAGAGGGCTCAAAGCTGGCCCTGAAGCCCACCAGAACCTGATGACATGGGCGTTTACGTCGAATGGCATTTTTGAGTAACAGGTACAAAGGCAATTCCACTGCATACGCCAACAGCAACAAAGCGAAGAAGCGCTGTCCATCCTGCTCCAGCAACATAAGCAGCGCCAGACACAGGTAAAGCGGACCATTACCCGATGCAGAAAACTTGAGGGCGCTGGCTTCCAGATCATGTTTGCGGCCAAATTGTGTCAGCGCGCGAAAGGTTCGAAGATCGAGTTCAGCAAGGTAGGTAAACATGGCTGAGGCTCCTTCTGTGGACAGTAAGGAGCCGGGTCAAGGGCTCCGTTCTGTGTAGCAGTAAAGAGCCTAGTCAAGGGGTGTGACGGACAGGTGACACCTGCCCTAAGCTTTTATGACATCAGGCAGTGACAGTAGCCCGGCCACGATAGATTTTGATCAAATGATAGATGTTGATACAAGCCACAAAGGCGTTCATCCCCGCTACCGGCCAGGCAGAAATAGCTGCACCGTAAATCACAAACAGGGTACAACCGGTAAAGTTGATCCAACGCAGCCAGATAATATCCTTCATCATCAGTGAAATAGCCACCATGATGGAGGCAAAATAGCCAACGATTTCAACTGTGTTAAGAGCTTCCATAAGGCACCTCATTAAGGCCCTCTGCCGTCCATAAGCCTGACGGGGGATCCGTGCCCCTAAAGCAGGTTAAAGTTAAGTAAGTTTGAATGGTGCCAATGCTAACAAAAGTCACAACAGAGTTGTAATAAAAATACGTTATTTAATGAGCTGCATCAAAAAACGCTGCATATATAGACAGGAGTTACGAAATATTACCACGCAAATGTTAACGGAGAGAAAATCCAGCAATACCGTGATTGATAACACTTTTCTTTTCAAGAATCCCTTATATACTGGCACTTAGTGCGTTATCCCGCGGTCTTGTCAGACCCTGCGGTTCAACAGGAGTGTAAATATGGAATACAACACCTCAGAACTTTGTGACATGTACCTGGATGTTGTCGATGTCGTCGAGCCCATGTTCAGCAACTACGGTGGCTGTAGTTCATTTGGCGGCTCCATTAGCACCATCAAGTGTTTCGAAGACAACGGCCTCATTCTCGATGTATTGCAGGACGATGGCGAAGGAAAGGTTCTGCTGGTAGACGGTGGTGGTTCTCTGCGCCGGGCGCTGATCGATGCCTCGATTGCCGAGGTTGCGGTCAACAACAACTGGGAAGGCATTATCGTTTACGGTAGCGTGCGCGATGTCGATGCCCTCGAAGAGCTGGATATAGGTATCCAGGCTTTGGCCTCCATTCCTGTTGGTGCCGATGGCAATGCCATTGGTGAAGTGGACATTCCGGTGAACTTCGGTGGCGTCACCTTCCTGCCTGGCGATCATATCTATGCCGATAACACTGGGGTGATTCTTTCTCCCGAGCCTTTGGATATCGACTGATAACGACCTCTGCACAAAAGCCGGCCTCTGCCGGCTTTTTTGTTGCCTTTTGCTCAGCCTCGGCCAGAATAGAGGCTATTCTTGCCCCGTCAGAGAAAGGGATATTCTATGGAACTGCCGCTCTCCCCCATCACGCAAGCCAAGCTGGCTCAATCTTTCAGCCCCAGAGAAGGTGAAACCCGTCTGGGTCAGAAAGTGCGCCTGCTGCCAGGCGCGGCAAGCTATATGGATGCACTGACCCAGGCCAAAGCCGCAGGCGCCCGTTTTGCCATTATCGGAATCAAGGAGGACCTTGGGCCCAGGGCTAATCTAGGGCAAGGCGGTGCCAACCAGGCCTTTGCCGCCATGTTGCCGGCGCTGCTTAATCTGCAGTCCAACCGCTTTTTAAGTGGTGAAGAATGCCTGCTGCTGGGGGAAATCACCCCGGTTGCCAATGCTGCCAATGATTGTCAGCAACTCAGACAAGAGGTGGAGTCTCTGGATCAGCAGGTCATCGAAGCCCTGACTCCGGTTTTTGCCGCCGGGCTTGAGCCCATCGTCATCGGCGGTGGCCACAACAACGCCTTTGGCTTACTCAGCGCCGCCCGGGCGGCATTATCCAAGCCGCTGGCGGCGGTCAATCTGGATCCTCATTCAGACTTCAGGTTGCGTGAAGGCCGCCACAGTGGCAATGGTTTCAGTTATGCCGCGGCCAACGGCGCCCTGGGGCATTATCACGTGCTCGGGCTGCATGAACTGAAAAACAGTGAAGCCAATCTGGAACAACTTACGGCATTTGGAGGCAGTTGGCACAGCCTGCAGCAGATTTGGGTACGTCGCGAGCTGAGTTTAGAACAGGCACTGAGCGACATTGCCCGCCAGCTGCGTCATACAGGTCTACCGGTCGCCATAGAGCTGGATCTGGATGCCATAACCCAGATGCCATCCAGTGCCTCAACCGTTGCCGGTATTCCGTTGTTGGATGCGGCACATTACGTCAGCCATATGGCGCGCCACACCCCAAGTGTTTATCTGCATCTGGCCGAAGGCGCCCCGGCATGCCACGACGCAGGTTTAGCCGCCGGCTACAAGGCCGTCGGTCAGTGCCTTGCCGAACTGATTTACGCCTATCTACAGGCCAAACAGGTCTGAACACTGCCACACTCTTTTCGCTTTAGCACCGCCAAGCTTGCCCTGTGCTCAAATAGGCAGGACGGCTTAGCGAAGTTCAGCCGCAATAGGGAATACTATGGCGGCTGGGGCTATTCACCCCCGGCGGATATTGTGGTCTAATGCGCAGTCTGGCCTGGGGGCCAACAGCATTTTTTACTGCGGCGATCACAGCTTGGCCGCGCAAAGATTCAGCAAGCTGTACCAATAGCTTACACTCGCTGCAATACGAGCTAGTCATAGGAATACACTGATGTCTGAAGACTCACCAAAGAGTACACATTTCGGGTATAAAACTGTCGAAGCCGATAAGAAGGCCGACCTGGTAGCCGGAGTCTTCCATTCCGTTGCCACTAAATACGACATCATGAACGATGTCGCTTCTTTTGGTATCCATAGATTCTGGAAACGCTTTACCATTGAGTGCGCCGGTGCCCGTCCGGGAATGAAGGTGTTGGATCTGGCCGGTGGTACCGGTGATTTGACCGCCAAGTTCTCGCACCTGGTGGGTGACAAGGGTCAGGTTATCCTGGCGGATATCAATGATTCCATGCTCAAAGTCGGTCGCAGCAAGCTGCGCGACAAGGGCATAGTGGGCAACGTCAGTTATGTACAGGCCAACGCCGAAGCACTGCCCTTCCCGGACAATCACTTCGATATCATCACCATCGCCTTTGGCCTGCGTAATGTGACCGACAAAGACGCGGCGCTGCGCTCCATGCAACGTGTGCTCAAGCCAGGCGGTAAGTTGTTGGTATTGGAGTTTTCCAAGCCACAGCATGAGATCATGCGTAAGGCCTACGATCTGTATTCGTTCAAGATCCTGCCCAAGATGGGTCAGCTGGTTGCCAAAGACGCCGACAGCTACGAATACCTGGCCGAGTCCATCCGTATGCACCCGGATCAGGAAACCCTGAAACAGATGATGCAAGATGCCGGCCTGGAGCAGGTGGATTACATCAATATGACCGACGGCGTAGTGGCTCTGCACCGAGGCTATAAGTTCTGAGATGAATGAGCTGAGCCTGACATCCCAGTGGCGGCTGCTGTGCTGCGCCGCTCTGGAGATGGCGCTAGAGAAAGTCACCGACCAAGCCGAGGGCGAATATGCCCGGTTGAAATCGCTGCACGGTAAAGTCCTGTGTCTGCAACTCAGTCAACTGAACTGGCCGCTTTATTTAGTGTTTGCCAAGAAAATTCAGGTGCTTTCCAGCTATGAAGGTGAGGCAGCGGTTACCGTCAAGGCCGATGCCACCACCCTCTACCGCCTGGGCGAAGGCGAAAGCCTCACCGAGCTTATCAAACAAGATAAGCTGGTAATCGAAGGGGAACTCGCCTTGCTGCAAACATTCAGCCATTTTCTGCAGCAGGTCAGGTTTGACTTTGCCGAGCCTTTGTCCCGGTATCTGGGCGATGCCCCGACTCATATATTGTTAAGTGGTCTGCAGCGAGCCAAGGCAGATTTAAGCCGGGTTTTTAACAAGACCCAATCCCATCTGGCGCAATTAACCACCGAAGAGTACAGATTAGCCCCTCATCGGCTTGAATTTATTCACCATTGCGACAAAATTGACGAGCTTGCGGCCGCCACGGACGCTCTGGAACAACGACTCGCCAATTTGAAGGACAAGAAAAGCCCATGAGTTTCGCCAGTATCAAGAGAGGATATCAGGTTATCAGCATTGCCCTGCATTATGGTTTGGACGAGCTGTTGCCGAAAAAGTTGACCCCTTGGTACTTCAAACTCTGGCGCCGCAGTCTGTTCTGGCTGCGTAACAAACATAAATCCAAGGCCGGTGGTGAACGGCTGAAACTGGCCATGCAAGAGTTGGGGCCGGTTTATATCAAGTTCGGCCAGATGCTCTCCACCCGTCGCGATCTGCTCAGCGATGAATGGGCCCATGAATTGGCCATGTTGCAGGACAGAGTCCCGCCATTTGACTCCAAGCTGGCGCGGGAAGCCATTGAAGCCGAACTAAAGACCCCCATAGAAACCCTGTTTGACGACTTTGACGATACCCCGCTGGCCTCGGCATCTATTTCCCAAGTGCACACGGCAACACTCAAGTCCAACGGCAAGCCTGTGGTTCTCAAGGTATTACGCCCCAATGTAGAGCAAAACATTCTCGCCGACCTGCAGCTGATGAGCCAGAGTGCCAATCTGCTGGAAACCATTCTCGGCCCGGATAATCGCCTGCGCCCGGCCGAAGTGGTGGAAGACTACCGCACTACCATTCTGGGAGAGCTCAACCTTAAACTGGAAGCGCTCAACACGGTCAAGCTGCGCAACAATTTTATCGACTCCAACGCCCTCTATATTCCCTATGTTTATGAAGAGCTGTGCTATCCAAGGCTGATGGTGATGGAGCGCATCGAGGGGATCCCGGTTTCGGACGTTGCCGCGCTCAAGGCCCAGGGTACCAACCTCAAGCTACTGGCCGAGCGTGGGGTGGAACTCTTCTTTACCCAGGTATTTCGCGATAACTTTTTCCACGCCGATATGCACCCGGGCAACATCTTTATTTCCCGCGAGCATCCGGAAGATCCTTTCTATATTGGTCTGGACTGCGGCATCATGGGAACGCTCAACGACACGGATAAACGCTATCTGGCGGAAAACTTCCTTGCCTTCTTCAATCGTGATTACCGCCGTATCGCCCAGCTGTATGTGGAATCCGGTTGGGTTTCGGCCGATACCGACATTCAGGCCTTCGAGCAAGCAGTCAAAGTGGTGTGTGAACCTATGTTCAACAAGCCGCTGGACGAGATTTCCTTCGGCCATGTGCTGCTGGAACTGTTCCGTACCGCCCGCCGCTTCCACATAGTGGTACAGCCACAGTTGGTCTTGCTGGAAAAGACCTTGCTCTATATCGAAGGCTTGGGACGTCAGCTCTATCCTCAGTTGGATCTGTGGCAAACGGCCAAGCCTTTCCTCGAACAGTGGATGGCCGAACAGGTCGGTCCAAAGGCAATGTTCAAAAAAGTGCAAACACAATTGCCCTTCTGGTCTGATAAACTTCCAGAGTTTCCGGAGCTGATATATGACAATCTGAAGCTGGGGCGAAATCTCCTTGGAGCTCAGCAGCAGATGTTGGACAAATATCTGAAGCACCAGCAGAAAGCGCACAAGAGCAATTATTTGTTAATCACATCCGCAATTTTGTTGATCTGTGGCACGATTTCACTCAGTCAGGACGCTACACTGTGGCCTTCCTATGTCAGTATGGGAGCCGGAGCAATCCTGTGGTTTATTGGATGGCGATCCAGGCCCAAAATTAAGAAATTTTAATTAGTACATTTTAATTAAAGGTTCATAATTGAACCAAGATTATCTAAGAGGAAACCTTCATGGGTGGTATCAGTATTTGGCAACTTCTCATCATCGCGTTAATTGTAGTGCTGCTGTTCGGCACCAAGAAGCTGCGTTCACTGGGCGGCGACCTCGGCGGAGCAGTCAAGGGATTCAAGAACGCCATGTCCAGTGACGAAGACAAGAAGGCCATCGAGGACACTTCTGCACAGAACACTCAGGCAGACCCCAAAGCACAGGCGGCTGATAAGAAGCCAGAGTCCAAGGACAAAGAACAGGCGTAATTCCCTATGTTCGATGGTATCGGCTTTATGGAGCTGCTGCTCATCGGGGTATTGGGGCTGGTCGTTCTCGGCCCCGAACGTCTCCCGGTAGCGGTACGTTCAATTACCGGTTGGATCCGTGCCATGAAACGCATGGCCAATTCGGTCAAAGATGAACTTGAGCAGGAGCTCAAGATCGAGCAGTTACATGCAGACCTGAAGAAGGCCGAGAGCAAGGGCCTCAGCAATCTGTCTCCCGAACTGCAGGAGTCTATCGACCAACTGAGAGAGGCGGCCCAATCGGTCAACCGTCCCTATCAGGTTGAAGACAGCAAATCTCCAGCCCAGGAAGCACCCAAGGCAGAAGCCGCTGTCGAGGAGAAGACACCTGCCACCGAGACGGCTCCCAAGCCGACAGGTACTGACACTAAATAATGGGTAAAGCATGTCGCAACAGCAGCCATTAATCAGCCACTTGCTGGAACTGCGCACTAAACTGCTCAGAGCTATAGCAAGTGTGCTCATCGTGTTTATCGCCCTGGTTTACTGGGCAAACGACATCTATCACTACATGGCGATCCCATTGATGCAGTCACTGCCGGATACCGGCAGCATGATTGCAACGGATGTGGCCGCACCGTTTTTCGCTCCCTTTAAACTGACGCTGGTACTGTCTTTTTTCATTGCTGTGCCCTATGTGCTGTATCAGATCTGGTCCTTTGTTGCGCCCGGACTGTATAAACATGAAAAACGTCTGGTAGTCCCGCTATTGTTCAGCAGTACTCTGCTGTTTTATTTGGGGATCGCCTTTGCCTACTATGTGGTGTTCCCGGTTGTATTCGGCTTCTTTACCAGTGTGGCTCCGGAAGGGGTTCAGGTTGCGACCGATATCAGCAGTTATTTGAGCTTTATTCTGAAGCTGTTCTTTGCCTTTGGTTTGGCATTCGAGATCCCGGTCGCCGTGATTTTGCTGTGCTGGGCCGGTGTCACCACTCCGGAAGACCTAAGAGCCAAACGCCCCTATATCGTTGTCGGCGCTTTTGTGGTGGGTATGTTACTGACACCTCCGGATGTTATCTCTCAGACTATGCTGGCCGTGCCAATGCTGTTATTGTTTGAGGGCGGACTCTTGGCTGCCCGTTTTTACAGCAAGGCTTCGGATGAATCAGACGAGGACGAGACCGAAGAAAAACAAGCATAATCAGCGGGCAGCAAGGGTAAAAACAAGAATAAAAGAAGGATGATATTCATGCGTTTAACCTGGATTGCTGCCTCTACTGCTGCACTGCTTTGTTTTCAGGCTCAGGCCGGAATAGAACAGCAATTGGCTCAGTGTGCCTCCCTATCTGACAAGCTTGACCGGCTCATCTGTTACGATGAGCTGGCTGCCAAAGTCACCCATGCAAAAGTCACCCCTACAGAGGCTGCAGTGGTTGCCGCTGCGCCTGTGGCCAAGAGTGTCCAGGCCGATCCTGTGGCCGACTTCGGTGCCGACAACCTGGAATCCACTATCCAGGCCAGCAAGAAAAACGAAGTTGCGAAGATTTTCCTGACCATCAGCGAGGTCGGTAAAGACCCCTATGGTGCCCTCAAGATCAGCTTCAGTAACGGTCAGGTTTGGAAACAGACCGACAGCCGCAATTTCCGCCTGGAATCCGGGCAGAAAGTTTATATCGAAAAAGCCGCCTTAGGCTCATTCCTGTTGGGAACTGAAGGGCGCAATAGCACTATCAGGGTCAAGCGTCTGCAGTGAATCAATACCTGGATATCGCTGTCAATCTGATTGGCAGCCACCTGGAACAAAATCTCAATCGAGTTATCAATGAAGCGGCGGACCAGGGTGTTTCGCCGCTCATCCTTATTGGCAGCCATCTGGATGAAAGCCGAAATTGCATCCAGGTTTGCCGACAATACCCCAAAAAAATCTACACCACAGCTGGTGTCCACCCCCATCATGCCAGCCAGTGGCAGACGGAGAGCGCCGCCGAACTGAGGCAACTGGCCAGGCAACCTGGAGTCGTTGCCATAGGGGAATGCGGCCTGGACTACAACAGGGACTTTTCGCCGCGCCGGCAGCAGCGCCAGGCTTTTGAGGCCCAGTTGACACTGGCGGCAGAACTGCAATACCCGGTACTGATGCACCAGCGCGATGCCCATGATGACTTTTTGGCTATTTTGGATGACTATCTGGAAGCACTACCGGCGGCGCTACTGCACTGCTTTACCGACGGTCCCAAACAGGCCGAAGACTATATTGCCAGAGATCTGTACCTGGGCGTGACAGGTTGGGTTTGTGATGAACGCCGGGGGAAGGACTTGGTAAACGCCCTGTCCTTGATCCCGGATAACAGATTATTGCTGGAAACCGACAGTCCCTATCTACTGCCACGCAGCATGAGACCCAAGCCCAAATCCGGCCGCAATGAGCCCAAATATCTGCCTTATATCGCCCAGGCTGTCGCCGACATCCGCGGTCAGTCGCTGGACAGTCTTGCACACCAGTGCTATAGCAACAGCTTGCGTTTCTTTAAGCTGGAGAGCACCCATGGCTAATGCTTACTCTGTACTGCTGCTCTTCTGTAGTTTGCTGTCTCTGGCGGTTAACGCCGAGCCCAGCGTCGAAGTTTCAGCCTCAAAGGGGCTGGATTCGGACTTGCGCCCCAGTGCCCGAGTAACAGAGCAAGGCCCAGATAGTCGCCTCAGCCAGGTGCTCAACCTGCCGGATTCGGCCTGGCACCCAGCGAATGACTACAGCTTTGTCGACATGGGAACCGATGGCCTCTGGTTCAACTTTAGCCTCTACGCCGATGAACCCGGCAGTTTCAACAGAATATTGGCCTTCAATAACCCCAGTATGGACAGGCTGGAGGTTTACCACTACGTCAATGGTCGTCTCAAACGTCAGTTGACTCTGGGAGATACCCAACCCTTTGGCCACAGAAGCATATTGAGTACCGACTTCCTCTACGCCTTTGACATCAGGCAGCAGGAACAGCACCAATTTTGGTTGAAGCTGACCACGGCCGGCAGCAGCTATCTGCCTATTCACCTCTGGGAGCCATACGCGCTACTGCAAAGCCATGAAACCCGCAATATGCTCAATGGCATACAGTTAGGCGCCCTGGCCGCTATAGGCTTGTTTGCACTGTTCATTGCAGTGACTACCCGCTCCTTCAGTTACAGCTATTACGCCGGTTATGTGCTCACAATGACCCTATTGGTTGCCTGCATCAATGGCACGGCATTTCGCTACCTATGGCCCAATGTGCCACAGTTGCAACAGTATGTGATCCCTTTGTTGGTTCCTCTGGTTATCGCCTTTGGGATCCTCTTTACCGAGAAGGTATTACAGCTCAAATATCACAGCATTCGCATGTTGAGGGCCTGTCGCTACACGGCGGCCTGCGCCATACTGCTGATGTTCGCGACTGTGCTTATCGATTATGCACTCGCCATCTATATTGAGATAATCTCAGTGATGTCAGTGAGTTTAATGTTGCTGATTTTCAGTATCCTGCAAGCGATGCGTGGCAATAAACTCGCCAAGCTCTACACCGTCTCCTGGAGTGGAATGACGCTGGGGATCTTCGTCTCCTGTCTCATGTATCTGGGTCTTATCAAACTGCCCTTGATGCCACAAACGCCAGTGTTATTGGGGCTCACTTTCGAGGTAGTGTTTATGGCAGCGGTGCTGGCAATACGCTACAACGATGAGCGCAAGGCCAAGCAAAGAATTCAGCAGGAAGCCCTGAAACAGGCAGAGCGGATCCGCGAAGCCAGGGAAGAAACCCTGAGGATGGAAGCCGAGAGCAACGAAAAGCTGGAGCGTATGGTGCAAGAGCGTACTCTGGAGCTGGAAATCGCGCTCAGAGAGCTGAACGAAGCCAACCAGAAGCTCACCGAGCAGGCCACAATAGACAGCCTTACCGGAGTTAAAAATCGTTCTACCTTCGACAAGCGTCTGCAGGCCGAAGGGCGGATCAGCCGCCGGCAACAGACGCCGCTGGCACTGCTGATGCTGGACATAGACAGGTTCAAGACCATTAACGACAAGCATGGCCATCTGGCCGGCGATCAAACCCTTAAGAGTATTGCCGATACCCTCAAGAATATCCTCAGGCGTCCAAGTGATCTGGTATCACGTTTTGGCGGTGAGGAGTTTGCTATTATATTGCCCAATACTGATACTAGCGGGGCCTTGAGAGTGGCAGAACAGATACGTCACGCCATCTCGGCCTTGGATGTCAGTTGGGATAAACAGACTATCCCTCTGACGGCAAGTATCGGCGTCAGCGTCGCCATCATAGAGTCGGACATGCACATCACCCAGTTGCTGGAGCAAGCCGACAAGGCGCTGTATCGTGCCAAGAATTCAGGCAGGGATCGGGTCTACGCCTTCGATCCCGAGCAAGATACCCTTTCAGATCCAGCCAGGAGCCCAAAGTGAACATAATTACCAGTGCCTACCCACAGCGTCGTATGCGCCGTATGCGCAAGCATGAGTTCAGCCGCCGCCTGATGGCTGAAAACCAGTTGACGGTCAATGATCTCATCTACCCCATGTTTGTGCTCGAAGGCAACAAACGTACCGAGTCGGTGGCCTCTATGCCAGGCGTTGAGCGTTACAGCATAGATCTGCTGCTCAAGGAAGCCGAAGAGCTGGTAGAGCTGGGGATCCCCTTGATTGCCCTATTCCCCGTCACGCCGGCGGAGAAAAAGTCCCTGATGGCCGAAGAAGCCTACAATCCCGATGGTTTAGTGCAAAGAGCCGTGCGTGAGCTCAAGGCAGAGTTCCCTCAGCTGGGCGTGATGACAGATGTCGCGCTGGACCCCTACACCACTCATGGACAGGACGGCATCATCGATGAGACCGGTTATATTATCAATGACGTCACCACTGAAATTCTGGTGAAGCAGGCGCTGTCCCACGCCGCTGCCGGTGCCGATATGGTGGCTCCTTCAGACATGATGGATGGTCGCATCGGCGCCATACGTCAGGCACTCGAAGCCGCCGGTCATGTCAACACCCAGATCATGGCCTACAGCGCCAAGTATTCTTCTAACTATTATGGCCCCTTCCGCGATGCTGTCGGCTCTGCCGGCAACCTCAAAGGCGGCAACAAACACAGTTATCAAATGGATCCGGCCAACTCGGACGAAGCACTTCATGAAGTCGCCCTGGATATCCAGGAAGGTGCCGATATGGTAATGGTGAAGCCAGGCATGCCTTATCTGGATATAGTGCGCAGAGTCAAAACCGAGCTGGGTGTGCCGACTTTTGCCTATCAGGTCAGCGGTGAATACGCCATGCATATGGCAGCAATTCAAAACGGCTGGCTGGCAGAAAAAGCCATAGTGATGGAATCTCTGTTGTGCTTCAAACGCGCAGGCGCCGATGGCATTCTCACTTACTTTGCCAAGCAAGCCGCCCAATGGCTGAAAGACGCCAAGTAAATTGAACTCCAAAGCCGCCTTCAAGGCGGCTTTTTTGTATTTGCCCCATTCCCGGCATGAGTTAATTCCCCCGCTGACTCCCCTGTTGGTTCAGATCAAAATTATTTAGTGATCTTGCTAACATACATAGTGTTTGTCTCTTTGCCATATCCCTCACCAATGGTTGAATCAGGGTATGGAGTCACCCCACCCGAGGTAGTATGATGCACCAGAATGTAAAAGCGTTACTCGCCACCACCGCGTTATTCTTCAGTTGCCAGGTTATGGCCAATGGCGGTTGTGGTTTCGAAGACAAACAGGAAGGCTTTATCGCCACCTGCAGCGAGGAGAAACAGGAAGTGATCTTAACGGGCGCAGTCGAAGCGCAGAAACTGGTGACAGAATTACCCGAATTCAGCAGTGGCTACCAGAGTTATCAGGTAGAGACAGATGCCTTGGCCCCAATAAAAGCCGTCGATAAAGCTACAGAAATTGTAGTCATCATAGGTACCTGGTGCCCGGACTGCCACAGAGAAACACCACGCTTTATCCGTATCATGGAGCAAGTGGCCAACCCTAATATCCAGGTGCGTTATATCGGGGTAGATCGCCAGAAAAAGGATCCGGAGGGCCTGGCCGCCCAATATGACTTCCAGCGGATCCCAACCTTTATTGTGCTTCAGGATGGCAAAGAGATTGGCCGTATCGTTGAACGCCCGGAAGTCTCTCTGGAGCAGGATCTGGCCAAGATCCTCAAGTAATCTTTCAAGCCACTATGCCGGGTAACCTATGGTGCTCTCGGGCCGTAGCAGCCAAAAATGAGAAAAGGACCTGATGAAGGTCCTTTTTACTGTGCCGGTGCTAAAGACTGCCTTTTGGCCAACATCTGCAACACCCCTTCGCGCAAAGCGCCGCCGGATAAATGCAGGCGTTCAATACCCAGCAGTTCAAACAGCGCCAGCAGAATAGCGATACCAGATGCAAAGGTCGGTGCCCGCTCGGGACACAGGCCGCTGATCCCATTCAGAGTCAGGCTCTCCTGAGCCAACAACTCCTGCTTCAGTGATTCCAACACCGTCAGGGTCAGAGTTTCCGATTCCTGCCTGTGTTGCAACACTTCAACCACTGACTGCACTGCTCCGGAAGCACCGACCACCGAATGCCAGCCCAGCGCTTTCAAAGTCGATTTGTGTTCAGCCAAGGTCTGATCCACCCTGTCTCGCACATCGTCAAAGTCCAGCGGTTGCAGGGGAGCTGAGGTGAAAAAGCATTGATTGTAGGTGACACAGCCTATGGGCAGGCTGGTTTTAAACAGCACCTTTTCACCGTCACCCACAATAAACTCGGTACTGGCGCCACCTATATCTATCACCAGGCGTCGCCCTTCACCATGAGTGGTCGCCACCATGCCTTGATAGATAAGTTCGGCTTCGCGCATACCACAGATGATCTCTATCGGGTGACCTAATATTTGCAAAGCACGACGATTGAATTCATCGGCATTGCTGATACAGCGAAGGGTTGCGGTAGCAATGACGGCCACATTGGCATCATCGACTTGATGCTCCACGAGCATATTGGCGAACATGGCTAGGCAATCGAGGCCACGTTCGAATGCCGCCAGGTTGAGACTGCCATCGGCCTCGATTCCCTCGGCCAATCTCACCTTACGTTTGTATTTGGCGAGAACCTTGGGCTGGCCGCCGACAGTACGGGCAACCAGCATATTGAAGCTATTGGAGCCAAGGGTTATGGCTGCGTAGGCGGGTTTCGGCATTCAGGAATGTCTGCGGGTCCTGTCGTGACGAGGCGGACGACCGCCGCTACGATGGGCTCCCTGAGGACGTCCCTGGCCGCGATCACGGGTATTACGTGGTCCGGCATGCTTACGATGAATACGAACCGGTGCTGGAATATCATCGAGCAAAGCTTCGGCATCGTAAGAGGTTACCGGAATCGAGTGCTTGATATAGTCTTCGATAGCCGGCAGGTTGAGGGCGTATTCTTCACAGGCAAAGCTGACTGAAACCCCTTTGGCACCGGCACGGCCGGTACGACCGATACGGTGAACATAGTCTTCACAGTCATCAGGCAGGTCGAAGTTATAGACATGGGACACATCAGAAATATGCAGGCCACGGGCCGCTACGTCTGTGGCAACCAAAATATCCAGATCACCCTTGGTGAACAGCTCCAGGATCTTAAGACGTTTCTTCTGCGGCACATCACCGGTCAGCAGACCGACTCTGTGACCATCACCTTCGAGCCAGCCCCAGAGGTTCTCACACTGATGCTTGGTGTTGGCAAAGACTATCGCCTTATCCGGCCAATCTTCCTCTATCAGGGTAAGCAGCAGTGGGATCTTGTCCTTCATCGAAGGATAGAACAGCTCTTCCTTGATGTTTTTTGAGGTCTTCTCTTCCGGTGCAATTTCGACTTTGACCGGATCATTCATATGATCATAAGCCAGCTCCTGCACCTTCATCGACAGGGTTGCCGAGAACAGCATGTTGAGCCTGTCTTTGGCATCCGGCATGCGGCGGAACAGGAAGCGAATGTCCTTGATAAAGCCCAGATCGAACATGCGATCCGCTTCATCCAACACTACGGCCTGAATGGCGCTGAGGTTGATAACCCCTTGACGCACGTAATCTATGATGCGTCCTGTAGTACCAATCAGGATATCCACGCCCTTGTCCAGCACCTTGCGCTGGGCATCATAGCCTTCGCCGCCATAGACAATCCCCACCTTGAGTTTGGTGTGTTTGGACAGCAAGGTGGCATCTTTGGCTATCTGAATCGCCAATTCCCGGGTTGGTGCCATGATGATGGCTCTGGGCTGATTAAGTTGGCGTTCTGCGGGGATGTCGGTGGAAAGTAAGTGGTTAAAAGTTGCTACCAGAAAGGCCAGGGTCTTGCCCGTACCTGTCTGCGCCTGACCGGCGATATCTTTACCCTGCAAAAGTACCGGCAGGGAAAGCGCCTGAATAGGCGTACAATATTCGAAACCGTTTTCTGCAAGTGCCTGAATTACTTCAGGATGGAGTGGCAGTTCGGCAAATTTTTGTTGGGATAAATGTGTTTCGCTCATAGCGCAAGCATACCAGTTAGGGTTGCAATAAGATACTCGATCGTTTGAAATAGCGACAAGAAAAAAACGGTGACTTGAATTGCCGTTAATCCAACCCAATATACAGGTTAAGCCATTAACAGACCAGCAATGGCAACCCAACTGGAGAACATCATGAGCGATAAAATTGTATACCTGAGCGACGACAGCTTTGAAAATGACGTCCTGAAATCAGAACTGCCTGTATTGGTAGACTTCTGGGCCGAGTGGTGTGGCCCATGCAAGATGATCGCTCCAATCCTGGACGATGTTGCCGAAGAATACGCCGGCAAACTGACCATCGCCAAATTGAACATAGATCAGAACAACGCTTCACCTGTTAAATACGGTGTTCGCAGTATCCCTACTCTGCTGTTGTTCAAAAACGGTGAACTGGTTGCCAATCAGGTTGGCGCCCTGTCCAAGACTCAGTTGAAAGAGTTCATCGACGCCCAGATTTGATCACTCAAATCAAATAAGTGACACCCGGCACGCCCCGAAATAAAAATGTGCCGGGTTCAGTTAAACTTCTGGACGCCCTGTCCTGATAGTGCTACTTTAATAACCAGATTCTTTCTACTAACCCACTTCTCGCTGTTCAATCAACATCCATCAAGTCCAATTTGAGAGATTGAGCGCGTAAGCTTTGTCGCGTGAAACAAGACCCACCAAAAATGAATTTAACTGAATTAAAAAACAAGTCTATTGCAGACTTAGTCGCACTGGCCGAAGAAATGAAGCTGGAGAATATGGCTCGTGCCCGCAAGCAGGATATCATCTTCTCTATATTGAAAGCCCACGCCAAGAGTGGTGAAGACATCTTCGGTGGAGGCGTTCTGGAGATACTTCAGGATGGTTTTGGTTTCCTGCGCAGTGCCGATGGTTCGTATCTGGCCGGTCCCGATGATATTTATGTCTCTCCAAGCCAGATCCGTCGTTTCAACATGCGAACGGGTGACACTATTTTTGGCAAGATACGTCCCCCCAAAGAAGGCGAACGCTATTTTGCTCTGCTGAAAGTCAACGAAGTTAACTTCGACAAGCCTGAAAACTCCCGCAACAAGATCCTGTTTGAAAACCTTACCCCACTGCATGCAGAAGAACGTCTGCGTATGGAACGCGGGAATGGTTCCACCGAAGATATCACCGCCCGAATTCTGGACCTCTGCTCACCCGTGGGTAAGGGCCAACGAGGTCTGATTGTTGCGCCACCCAAAGCCGGTAAGACTCTGCTGCTGCAGAATATTGCCCAGTCCATCACCTACAACAACCCTGAAGTGGTGTTGATGGTGCTGCTGATCGACGAACGTCCTGAAGAAGTGACTGAAATGCAGCGTCTGGTTCAGGGCGAAGTGATCGCTTCCACCTTCGATGAGCCTGCAAGCCGTCACGTACAAGTTGCAGAGATGGTTATCGAAAAGGCCAAGCGCCTGGTTGAGCACAAGAAAGACGTAGTGATTCTGCTGGACTCTATCACCCGTCTGGCTCGTGCTTACAACACAGTTGTGCCTTCATCAGGCAAGGTACTGACAGGTGGTGTAGATGCCAACGCACTGCACAGACCCAAGCGTTTCTTCGGTGCAGCCCGTAATATCGAAAATGGCGGCAGTCTGACCATTATCGCCACTGCGCTTATCGATACCGGCTCCAAGATGGACGAAGTAATTTACGAAGAGTTCAAGGGTACAGGTAACCAGGAACTGCATCTGTCACGCAAGGCCGCCGAGAAGCGGGTGTTCCCTGCCATTGACTTCAACCGCAGTGGTACCCGCCGTGAAGAGAAACTGACTACACCGGATGAGCTGCAGAAGATGTGGATCCTGCGTAAGATCCTCAATCCTATGGATGAAGTCAGCGCGATGGAATTCTTGATCGATAAGCTGGCAATGACCAAGACCAATGAAGAGTTCTTCACTGCGATGAAACGCACCAAGTCTTGATCGACTGACTAGTAAACCATAAAAAAAGCCGCTCCAAGAGCGGCTTTTTTGATCCAATTAGCTTATCAAGCGTCAGGAGCCTTCTCTTCCGTCAGCCCAATTGAGGCCATCCAGGATTCAAAGTCCACCATATTCCCCGGCAGGACTATCTTGCTGCCAGGCTTACTCAGACCGCTGAGCTGCGCCAGATACTGCTCACCCAGTTGCATCCGCAGCGCGTTTTTGCCACCGGGCGCAGCGATAACTTCGGCCAACTTCTCTATCGAATCTGCAGTAGCACGGGCAATCGCCAGTATCTCCTCAGCCTTACCTTCGGCCTCGTTGATTCGGCGTTGCATCTCACCCTCTGAGTGGTTGATCATCTCCTGCTTCAAACCCTCGGAACGATTGATCTTACTCTGCTTATCACCTTCACTCTTGGCCAGCAATGCCCGGCGTTCACGCTCGGCATTGACCTGCATCTCCATGGCATTTTTCACGGTTTCCGGCGGCGTAATATTCTTGATCTCATATCTATGCACCCGAATCCCCCAGGTGGCACCGGCCTGATCCAGTACCTCTACCACCTTGGCACTAATCAAGTCGCGCTCTTCAAAGGTGCGGTCCAGCTCCAGAGTGCCTATCACAGAGCGGGTGGTTGTCTGCGCCAGTTGAATGGCCGCATAACGGTAATCGGTTACCCCGTAACTGGCCTTGACCGGATCCACCACAGAAATATAGATAACCCCATCCACCTCGACATTCACCTCGTCGCTGGAGAAGCACTCCTGAGGCGGCACATCTATGGTTTCTTCTTTCAGGTCATGGATATAGGCGACCTTATCGATAAAAGGCAACAAAGCGTGGAAGCCGGCATCCAGAGTCATATGGTATTTACCCAAACGCTCCACGATATAGGCAGATTTAGTTGGCACCAAGCGAATCGACTGAAACAGCTTGACGATAAAGATCAGGAAGATAAGCCCCCAGATCCCCAGTACTATCATGTCGGTATCTATCTGTCCCAGATTCATTTGCGCGCTCCTTTGCTACCGGCAGCAGTATTGCTGACTTGCTGAATACCCTCGAAAAAACCTTCCATCTTTGCCAGTTCAGTAGGAACCACAGAGATATCTGCCTTCTGCAATATCTCACCGACCTGTTCGATAAACTGTTCCTTCAGCTGCATGTTCATCGCCTCGTTGCCGCCGTTGACCGCCAGCGCCTTGGCAACCATGGCCATACTCTCGGCCTGGGCGTTGGCAACAATCGCAATCTCCTGCGCCGTACCCTGAGCCTCGTTGATGCGCTTCTGCTTCTGGCCCTCTGAGATGTTAATCGCTTCCTGACGCTCACCCTGAGACAGGTTGATCATCGCCTCTTTCTCGGCGCTGGCCAGGGTGATTTCGGCGCGCTTGCGACGCTCGGCTTCCATCTGCTTCTCCAGGGTGTGGATCACATGCCTGGATGGGCTGATATTTTTGATCTCATATCTGAGCATTTTGATCCCCCAGGGATCGGACGCCTTGTCGATTTCGCGGACAATCGCCTCGTTGAGCGCATCACGCTCGGAAAAGGTCTGGCTCAGAGTCAGTTTACCTATCTCGGAACGCATTGTGGTTTGTGCCAGGTTTACCGCCGCCAGACGATAGTCTTCAATACCATAGCTGGCCAGCTTGCCGTCCATCACCTTGAGATAAACCAGGCCGTCGACTTCCAGCTGGATATTGTCCTTGGAAATACAGCTCTGCGGCGGTACATCAAGCACCTGCTCACGGGTATCGTGTCGATAAGCGACTCGATCGAAGAAGGGAATTAAAAAGTGAAAGCCCGGCTGTAGTACAGTACGGAATTTCCCCAGACGCTCAATGACATGCACCTCACGCATGGGCACAATCAACATCAGCTTATAGAGAATGAACAGAACAAAAAGTATAAAAATGGTAAATGCAAACATAGAGTCCTTCCTGCTTGATTGATTATTCAGAGTCGTCGAGTGGTTCCACTACCAGAGCAATATTATCGCGACAGATGACCTTCACTCTGGTGCCGACCGGGATCTCCGAGCCGTCTCCCAGTGCGGGCCAATCCGCCCCCTGAAATTCGATGCGACCGGTTTTTTCACCCGGCCCAATGGTTTCCTTGACCCGGGCCGGCAGATTAAACAGATCCAGCTCCTCGTCGGTATTGCCAACGTGAGAGTCGCCTCCCACCAAACGTTGAGTCAGTTGCCTGAAGCTCAACAGCAAGACGATTGAGGAGATAAACCACAGGGTCAGGCTTTGTGCCCAGCCCTCGACCAAACCCACCCAGATAGCCCCGGCTACCAATAAACAGGCTGCACCGAGAAATACCACTATCCCGCCAGGCAGTATCAGTTCAGCCAGCATCAGCACTATACCGATTAAGGCCCAATAAAGCATGGGATCCGAAGACGCCATATATCCCTCCCCCCAGAAATCAAGTGTCCATCTTGGCACTATATCAGCAGTTGCATCCCTTGGCGACATAATATGTCAACTTGAATCAATTGATACCTTCAGGATTCGCTGACCAAATGACTTTCAGCTCACAAAATTCAACTTTTCTTTACATCTTTGTGAGTCAAAGCTGTTGGAAATTATTTGATTTACCTTTCCAATCAATTGAATTAAATCAAAAAATGTAATTATTCAACGACCGTTTCAACAGGTTAAAAAAGCTTTGAGTCCGACGCCGTTTTTCCCTATATTGCCATGGCTTTTTGACCGGCAATCGAATCACAGAATTCAGCCTTGGTAAAACGTTTTGCCAACAGATAGCCGCCGGCACAACAGCAAACTGCTTCTGACTCTACCAAAGGGATACTCTAAGATGAAAAAAATCTGCCTGTGCGCAGCTCTGTTGTTCTCACCTCAAGCATTCAGCGAACCTCTGGTGCAATGGTGGGATGTCAATATCACTGCGCTCTATGGCCAGGATTACGACCTGGCACCATCGGATAAGCAAACCACTTTTACCCTGGAAACCGCCGGCGGTTGGAAATACGGCGATTGGTTTGTGTTTCAAGACTTTATCAATTTCAACGGCCACAATGGCGGTAAGGACAGCACCACCTATGGCGAGATCTCTACTCGCTTCAGCGCCGGTAAAATTCTCGGCAAACCTGTGGGCTTTGGCCCAGTGACGGACCTGTCACTGGCGCTGACACTCGAAGAGGGCGAAGGCCCGGTGGAAACACTGCTCTACGGTATAGGTATGGACCTCAAGCTGCCCTACTTCACCTATTTCCAGCTGAACACCTATCGCCGTGATGCCCAAAACAGCGCCAATATCAGCGATGGCTGGCAGTTGACTCCTGTGTTCCGCATCGACATTCCCGTGGGCAACAGCAAGATTGTCTTCGATGGCTTTATCGACTGGGTATTTGCCGCCGAAGAAGACGGCTATAAAGAAAATATCCATATCAACCCCCAGATCAAATACGACCTGGGCGCAGTGCTTTTTGGCGAAGCCAAGAAGGATAAGTTTCTGGTAGGTATCGAGTATGATTACTGGCAGAACAAGTATGGTGTGGACGGTGTCGACCAGAACACCTATTCGGTGATAGCTCAATATCATTTCTGAGCCGGGTCATGGTTCATTAAAAAGGCGCTCAGTGAGCGCCTTTTCCATTTTTTACCTAATCAGGCCAGCAGTTTTCTGGCGGCGTTGACCACAATGGAAACCGCACTGACTTCAGTTTGTTTCATGGTTGCCTCATTGGGGATCTCTTGCTGGGTACGGTTGACAATCACACCGGCGACACAAGCGGCGCGCCAGCCTTGAGAGGCACACATGGTGAACAGAGTCGCAGACTCCATTTCATAATTGAGTACGCCCATTTCCTGCCACTCTTTCATTGAACCGGCAAAACGGCGGGTTACCCGGCCGCTAACGGTATCATAGCGTTCCTGACCCGGGTAGAAGGTATCAGATGATGCAGTAACCCCAATGTGTGGTTCAATACCGGCATCACGACAGGCGGCAACCATGGCAGTGGTACATTCGAAGTTAGCCACCGCAGGGAACTCCATTGGCGCAAAGTGCAAACTGGCACCATCGAGACGTACAGAAGCCTGAGTCACAATCACATCACCCACATTCACGTGAGGCTGAATTGCACCTGTGGTACCGACACGCAGGAAAGTATTAACTCCCAGTTGCGCCAATTCTTCCACCGCGATGGAAGTCGAAGGACCACCGATACCGGTAGAGCAAATCACTACCGGCTTACCATCAAGATAAGCCAGATAGCTGGTGTACTCACGATGGCTGGCCAGGAAAGTCGGCTTGTCCATCAGTTCAGCGATACGTTTAACTCGTTCAGGATCGCCAGGCACGATAGCCAGTGTGGCGCCATCCAACATCTGCTTGGTCAAACCCAAGTGAAATACATCAGCCATAGTGAAAACCCCTTTCAATTTTGATTATAAAATTCGTCTTACCGAGACTCTATCCCAGTATGGAAGCGGATAAGATTAACTTGATCACAGATTTTACGGCAATAATTAAATAATCAGCCGTAACAGAGTTACCAAGTTTGCTACGATTGTCTGACTGGTTTTACAACAGATTGTTCGAAAGCATAGCAGTAAAAGGCCTCACTCACCTCCACCAAACGGTTAATCTTTCCATTGATCAAGGTCACATATTCGTCATCCCAAACAGGTTAGGGTTAACAATAATCCCCAAGCCAACAGGAGTGCGCCAATGTTTCCGGAATACCGCGATCTGATCACCAATCTCAAGAGCAGCGATAGCCATTTTCAGAAGCTTTTTGATGAACACAATCTGCTGGATAAAGAGATAAAGAATAAGGAGCAGCAGCTTTCCAGTGAATATACCCAAGAAGTCAAAGAGATGAAAAAGCGCAAACTGGAGCTGAAAGAACAGCTGTACGACATTCTCAAAGCTAACGGTTAATCCAAAACAGACAGGGCGCCACTTGGCGCCCTGTTTAAATCAATCTCAGCAAAAACCTCACTCTTGGCCGAGATTATAAATAGTAGTCTTGCAAGGGTGGGAAACCATTGAAGCACACCGCCGAATATGTGGTGGTATAAGCGCCTGTGGTTAACCAATAGAGCCTGTCACCTATGGCCAGATCCTCTGGCAAACCGTAACTGTACTGTTCATACATAATATCGGCGCTATCACAGGTAGGCCCGGCAATGACGCAAGGTTGCAGCTCCCCTTGAGCCTCAGTGTAAATCGGAAACTTAATCGCTTCGTCCATAGTCTCAATCAACCCGGAAAACTTACCGACATCGGTAAATACCCAGCGCTCCAGTGCCGTGTTGGACTTGCGGCTGATCAATACCACCTCAGAGACCAGCACACCGGCATTGGCAATCAAGGAGCGCCCGGGTTCCAGCACTATCTTGGGCAACTGCTCACCAAAATCCTCTTTGAGGAAGTGAATGATCTGCTCGGCGTAAGTGGTGAGACTATTGGTCCTGTCGATATAGTTGGCCGGAAAGCCGCCGCCCATATTGATCATCTCCAGCACTATGCCATGTTCCTCTTTGAGCCTGTCAAAGATCACCTTAACCTTACCGATTGCCGCATCCCAAGCCCCTATGTCCCGCTGCTGTGAACCCACGTGGAACGACAAGCCGTAGGGCTTTAACCCCAACTCCTTGGCCAGCACCAAAAGCTCATAGGCCATCTCGTTCTGACAGCCGAACTTACGCGACAACGGCCAATCGGCGGTTTCTGTACCTTCGGTAAGGATCCGCACATAGACCTTGGCCCCAGGGGCTTCTTCGGCAATCATCCGCAGATCGGCCTCTGAGTCGGAGGCAAACATAGTCACGCCACGCTGGTAGAAGGCTCTGACATCCTTGCGTTTTTTAATGGTGTTGCCATAGCTTATCCGCTCAGGGGAAACACCCAACTCCATCACCATATCCAGCTCATAGATGGAAGCTATGTCAAAATTGGCTCCCTTATCACGCAGCAAGCTGAGGATCTCAGGTGCCGGGTTGGCCTTCACTGCATAATAAACGCTGGCAAAGGGAAAGCTCTGCACCATATCATCATACTGTTTCGCGATGATCTTGGTATCTATCACCACAAAAGGTGTCACCTTATCACTGGCAAAAGCTTTGATACGCTCAAAGGTTTCATTGTCATAGTAATCAGCAACATCAATAGATTGAAATTGGCTCATTGGCCCTGTGTCTCCTCGACATTCAAGTGCGGCGAACAGCCTCGCCGAAGCGGGTTAAAATCCAGCGCAGTAAACGCTATTTCCGCCCCTCACGCAATGAATTTTTATACATTAAAATCAATTTTTTATTCCGAAAATTCAAGCCGTAGCAACTATAAAATAAAAGCATTAAGAATCATGCAATTACTACTTTCCCCCTCAAATACAAACCATGATTGCTACTCGCTTGAAGGCGCTTCAAAGCAAACGGCTACAGGAACTACCTAAAGCATAGCGGCAAGCAAGAGAGCAGGGGATATTCGATTTAATGGAAGAGTATGGCGAGTATTTTGCGATTATTTTCAATCGAGCATCCGGGTAAGCTGAATGCAGATATGTCAGGAACTGCATACTGCATCCTACCACTGATTTGGAGACTCTATGTCCGCGACACAGATAATGCCGGCGCTGTTTCTGGGCCATGGCAGCCCGATGAACGCCTTGCAAAACAACACCACCACAAAGCAGTGGCAAGAGCTGGGACAAACACTCCCCAGGCCCAGAGCGATATTGTTAATTTCGGCCCATTGGCTGACACGGGGCACCGCAATTTCCACTGCAAGTCGGCCGCAAACCATACATGATTTCGGCGGTTTTCCCGCCGAGCTCTTTGCCATGCAGTACCCGGCCGCCGGCGCGCCGGAGTTGGCGGAGCAAATTGCTGCCAGTCTGAGCATTCCTGTCACTCGTATCGACTCGCAAGGGTTGGATCATGGCAGTTGGTCGGCCTTGGTTCACCTTTATCCCGAGGCCGATATTCCGGTATTTCAATTGAGTCTGGATCAAAACCTCAGAGCGCAGCAGCAGTTCCAGGTTGGACGCGAGTTAAGGCGCTGGCGCGAGCAAGGCGTACTGATCATAGGTTCAGGCAATGTGGTCCACAATCTACGCGCCTTGGCACCAGGCAGCCCACCATTGCCTTGGGCATCCCGGTTTAATCAGGCGGTTGCCGAGGGTTTAATAGCTGAAGAAGATCCGGCGCTGCTGGACTACAAAACCTTGGTCGATGTCAAGACGGCCGAGCTGTGTCATCCAACAGATGAGCATCTGCAGCCACTGTTTTATTTGTTGGGAAGCGCCTTCCCGGGAGAGCGCAGGCTGCTGTTCAACAACAGCCTGGAGATGGGGGCTATCAGTATGTTGAGTCTGCAGCTAGGCTGAGGCTTGAGCTGCGAAGGGCTCAGTCTTGCAGCCCGGCGTCTTTGAGAGCCTGCTTCAGGGCTTCGGCGTCATCAAAGTATTGCAGTTTGGTGATGGTCAACTGGTCCAGAGAGATCAGGCTGGCGGCATCCTTGGCCGCGGGCAGTAATTTGCTGATCTCACCCTCTTTGTCCAGGGCAATACTGAAACTCAGATCCCGCATCTGTGGGATGGCAACAAATTTGGCAATCAAGGATGGCATACCGCTGATATCGGCCAGATAAAAGATACCCGCCTGCTGCAACGCCTGGTTATCGCGGCCTTCGAGTGCGGTTTTGATGATCTCACCACCTTTCATGCTGCGGCCAAACAATAGATACTTGGCTGAAGTGTCCAACACCATGGCGGCTTCATGCTGATCCTGCAGTGAAATCGGTTTCAGCGTGTCACCCACGGCATATTCGGAAGCCTGGATCATAGGGCTAACCAGCATGGTCAGACACAGAGAGAGCAGTATTGCAAAAGACCTCATATAGTTCCCTTTTAATTTGCCACAACAAAGAGGCAGAATACCCTGTTATTGAATACAAGTGAGTGACATGACTCAGGAATATTGTTTCCATATCTTGCGGCATTTCAGGAAAGGAGCCAAGCAATGAAGAATACCGGGTTGGAGCTGGAGTTGGCACAGCTGCAAAATGTCTATGATCTGATAACCGAGTTTTTGGTGAAATACAGCTTCCAACTCTTGGGAGCACTGATCATCTTTCTGCTGGGACTGTGGCTGGCCGCCAAGGTAGCCAACACAGTCAGCCGCCAGTTGGAAAAACACAATGTCGACGTCACTCTGGCCACTTTTGTCACTCATTTGGTGCGGATACTGATCATCATAATGATTGCCATCATCGCCTTGGGCAAACTGGGGATCAGCGTCACCCCCATGGTGGCAGCCATAGGTGCCGCGTCACTGGGCGCCGGTTTGGCAATTCAGGGCATGCTGTCCAACTATGCCGCCGGGGTGACCATTATAGTCACCCGTCCCTTTATCGTGGGCAATACCATCACGGTCAAAGGAGTCACAGGCCTGGTGAAGGATATTCGCCTGGGGCTGACCATACTCACCAACGAGGAGGGCGAGCAGATCAGTATTCCCAACAAACACATTATCGGCGAGATACTGCACAACTCCTTTGCCAACAAATTGGTAGAAACCCACTTCAACATCGACTATAAAGCCGATCCCCAGCAGGCGATAGCCATAGCTCAGGCGGTGCTCGGCAGCCATCCCAGTGTCGATGCCAACTCCCCATCACAGGTGGGTATCAATGGTTTCAACAGCACAGGCATAGATATAGGTGTGCGCTATTGGGTCCCAACTGCCAGCTATTTTCAGGATAAGTACCAAATAAATCTGCAAATCTGGCAAGGTCTGCAACAAGCAGGGATCCAGATCCCTTGCCCGGCACGGGACATAAGGATCACGAAGCGGCAAGAGGACTGATCACAAGCCTCTTTGCCACTCGGCTCGCAGGGCGAAGCGTCCTGCGAGCGCCTCCTCAACCGTCGCCAACAATCTGGCCTTGTCCCGGCCAAGTATGCCTTTCAACACCAAGTAATTGGAAGCATGATCCGAGCGGAAAATGGTCTGCTCTAACTCCAGCGCCTGCAGCAAATAACGCATCTCCTGCAACAGTTGTCTTTGGTCCGGCATTTGAAAGTCGCCATCAAACGCACTATCCATTCTTTCCTTGCCAAGTGGCAGAGTCACCACCAGGGTGCTGAGATAATCCGGCTGCGCCGCATTCATCAGCCGCGCCGAATTAAGTGCGTGTTGCTTCGATAAATCCACGCCACCCAGACCACTGAGTATCATCACAGATGACTTTATTCCGGCGGCACGAATTTTCTCCAGCGCTGCCAATGAGGAGGCGTAACTCTCTCCCTTGCCGATACGATTCAGCACCTGATCATCGCCACTCTCACAACCGACATACAGCAAGGACAACTTGAGTTGCCGCAGCCGCTGCAACTGCTCCACACTCTTGTTGTCTAGGTTGCGCGGCAAACAATAGCTACTGATGCGACTGACATTGGGCAAGTAGTGATGAATCAGCTCACAAATCTGTTCCAGCCTGGCAAACGGCAACGTCATGGCATCACCATCGGCCAGAAACACCCGGCTCACCTCGACGCCGGAGGCCGCAACCCGGCGCAGGTCTACTTCCACCTTTTCCAACTTGAACGCCCTGAAGCGCTTCTGCTCCTGGGTATACATGTCACAAAAGGCGCAGCGATTCCAGCTGCAACCATTGGTCACCTGCAGTATGAGAGATTTCCACTCCGATGGCGGCCGAAACACAGGTTCAATATATGACAACATGCTGCTCCTTGTTTATGACTCAATCGATTTTGCCCCTGTTACCGGAGGCGGCAGACTTAAGCCTTGAGGTTAACTCCGAAGCACTAATTTGCATATTTTTTGCCCAAAGTCATATTTTACCCCGTGCAAGCCTGTTATATTAGCCGAATACGTAACAACTGCAGCGCCTTATAGTCCGCGAGTGCCAACCTGGGGTAAGAGTCACTATGATCGCCACACAAGTACCTGACAGACGAAAGCCGGATGCCGAGCAGGTCAGCAATAGCATTCATTGGCATGCCATGACTGCCGAGCAACAACTCGCCTTTTATCGCTTACAGGGATATGGTTATCGCTTGCTGTTTGTACGTAACCTGCTCAGTGGCCCTTTGGCCATCATAGCCCAGCATGCGCAGCTGGCGACCATCTCCTCGGCAGGTGAGCTGGATCTGCAGCCGGACATTCGCCTCCGAGCCTGAAAAATGCCCCTAATGGGGCATTTTTAGTTGCAGCTGTTTTCAACTCATACCAGAAATATCAGACGATGATTTCCTGATAAGTCTCTACATGATGGGACTCTACCAGCTCAGGCATCTGCTGATGGAAATAGTGCTGGATGGCGTCTTTGGCGCAGTGCTGGTCGAAAGATTCGATGTCGACAAACTTCTCAACGAAAGTGATCCTGCGCGGCTCATCGCGACTCTGATTCAATTCGTAGCGAATGCAGCCATCCTCCTTGCGGGTGTCCGGGATCAGCGCTCCCAGAGCCTCAATCAAGGCCTGCTCTTTACCCGGCTTGGCCAGAAAGCTGGCCACACAAACGATTTGACGCTGGTTTATACGATATAACGACATTCAAGTGTCCTTCTTTTGAGAGTGCAACAACATATCCAGATGGGGAATGCCATCTTCCAGATAGACCTCTGAAACCGCTTCAAACCCCAAACTCTGATAAAACGCCCGCAGATACTCCTGCGCACCAATCTTGATATTTTCAGCGGGCCACAGCTTATGGCAGCCGCCAATCGCTTCCTGCATCAGCTGTCTGGCACGGCCACCACCTCGGGCCTTGGCCGCAACGGCCACCCGGCCGATACTAACCTGGGAATAACTGACCCCGGCAGGCAGCAGCCTGGCATAGGCCAACAGCTCCCCGGAACTGCTGCGGCCAAGCAGGTGCATGGCCCCAGCCGCTCTGTCTTTTTCATCCAACTCTGGGTAGGGACAATTTTGCTCTACCACAAAGATATCCACCCTGAGTTTCATCAATTCATAGAGGGTGTCCAAGGTTAACTCAGCAAAGGGTAATAATTGCCACTGCACGGATAGTACTCTGTTATTTATCGGGAACTCAGCCTACACCAGTCTGAAATCCGGCGCAAAAAAATGCCCGCAACGGGGCGGGCCAAAGGGTATGAAGAAAATGTTTCGGATTACGCCTGAGGTGCCGCCTTACGGATAGACAGCACGGCCACCACGGCAAGAACCAACAGGCAGCCCATGATAAAAAACACATCGTTGTAGGCCTGTACATAGGCTTGTTGGGTCATGGTCTGCGCCAATAAGGCCTTGGCTTGTGCCGAAGCCGTGACCGGATCTGAGCCGGCTGCCTGCAACAGCGCCGCGTTGGCGTTGAGCGCCTCATAGGCTCCGGCACTCACTGCGGGCACGGTTTCCTTGATATGCGCCAGATGTATTCTGGAAAGGTTGTCTGTCAGAGTCGCCACCAGCGCAATCCCAAAGGCGCCGCCCAGGTTGCGCACCACATTGAGCACGGTCGACGCCGATGGCGTTTGCTCAGGCTTGAGATGCATGGTCGCCAGGATCCCAATCGGCACCATGATAAAGGGCTGTCCCAAGGCTCGAACCACCTGCGACGCTATCATTTGCGGTCCGGCATAATCCATGGTCATATGGCTGTTCATGTAATAGCTGAGCGCCAACATGGCAAAACCGAACGCCGCCAGGTAACGGCCGTCAACTTTCTGCATTAGTCTCGGCACCAGAGGCAACACCAGGAGCTGCGGAAATCCCATCCACATAATGACCTCACCGATTTCCAACGGACTGTAGTCATGTAGCTGCGACAGAAACAGCGGGATCATATAGATGGCACCAAACAGCGCCGCCCCCAATAGGAAATAGGCTAAGGTAGAAATAGCAAAGTCTCTCTGCCCCAGAAGCCTTAAATTCACCAAAGGTGCAGACTTGCGCAGCTGGATCCAGATAAACAGGCAGATATTGATTGCCGCTATGATGGCCAGATTACGGATCAGATCCGAGCCAAACCAATCCTTGCGATTACCCTCCTCCAATACAACTTCCAGGCATCCCATCCCCAGCGCCATAGTCACTATTCCTGAATAGTCGGCGTTGCGGAGTTTGTCCCAAAGAATCGGCTTCTTCTCCAAACCGTAGGCCAACATGGCCATCACCACCAAGCCAGGGGGAAGATTAATGTAAAACAGATAGTGCCAGCTGAGGTGTTCGGTCAACCAGCCGCCCAGAGTGGGGCCTATGGAAGGCGCAAAAGTTGCCGTTACCCCAAACAATGCCATACCGACGGCGCGTTTTTCAGTGGGCAAGCATTCGAGAATCAAGCGAAACGCCAGGGGAATAAGGGCGCCACCAAAGAAGCCCTGCAGTGCCCGAAAGGCGATCATCGCCTCCAAATTCCAGGCAAATGAACAGAGCAGCGAAGCCACAATAAAGGCCAGCGCGTTCCAAAGCAGATAGCGCCGCACCGACAGACCTGTGCTCAACCAGCCTGAAAGGGGAATAGCTATCATCTCGGCCACCAGATAGGCAGTCGAGATCCAGGATCCCTCTTCCAACGTGGCCCCCAGACTACCCTGGATCTCCTTCATCGACGCATTGGTGATCTGAATATCCAGAATCGCCATAAAGGCGCCAATCAGGCCGCCGAATACGGCTATCCAGGCGCGGCGCGAGCCGGGTCCATAGCTGTCATCCTGCGGCGCGGCAGTGGCTGCTGTGATTGCAACTTGAGTCATCTGAGTTCAAGCTTCAGCGGCGGGCGATGGCATCAAGGGTGCCACCGGTCTCGGTATCAACACTGACAACGGCACTGAGTCCGGGCATCACTCTGGCATCTTCTTCTGCCAACTGCAGGCGGATCCTTACCGGGATCCTCTGAACTATCTTGGTAAAGTTACCCGTGGCATTTTCCGCCGGTAACAGACTGAATTTGGCGCCGGAGGCCGGTGACAGGCTATCGATAACACCAGTAAAGGTTTTGTCGGGAAACGCATCGAGCTTTACCTGCACCGGCTGACCGGGCTGCATATGCTGGATCTGGGTCTCTTTGAAGTTCGCCGTGATCCATACGGCCCCATCCGGCACCAAACTGAACAGCGACTGCCCCGGCTGGACGTATTGCCCCACCATGGCGCCGCGTTTGCCCACAACTCCAGAAAATGGAGCCCGCACCTGAGTATCTGCCAGTTGAATCTTAGCCAGTTCCAAACTGGCACCCGCTTCCTGACTCTTGGCCTCGGCCTGGGTTAATTGGGCATTAAACACTGCCAGTTCCCGCTCTTTGGCATTGAGTGCGGCTTTGGCTTCATCCAGACGAGCCGCGGCAGAATCGGCAGCGGCCGTCAGCTGATCCACATCATCCTGGGAACTGTAATTTTTCTGTCTGAGTTTTTCGGAGCGCTCCAATTGCTGACGGGCACGATGCAAATCTGACTCGGCGGCGACCACTCCAGCCTTGGCCTGAGTGATCAAAGCCTGCTGCAGATCGACCTTGGCAGCCAAAGTGGTCAATTCGGCTTTGGCACTGTCCAGTGCCGCCTGCTCCTGCGACAACTTGGCCTGATACTGACTGTCTTCAAGTTGTGCCAGCAACTGCCCTGCTTCTACGTGCTGGTTGTCTGTAATATCGGTTTTAACCACATAACCCGGCACCTTTACACTCAGGTGAGAAATGTCGGTTTCAACATAAGCGTTGTCTGTGGTTTCGATAAATCTGAGTTGCTGATACCAGTACCAACCGCCGCCCAAGATGGCCACCAGCAGCACAGATCCCCCAATCAGCATCTTGGGCTTCAACATAATTAGACTCCTGAATTTTGGAGTGGTATTTTACAACTGTCTCAGCAGATTTATTAGATGCCATACACTCAACCCACTGTTTCACAGGTGTAACAATAATATGGATCTCAATCGGGTACAGATTTTTGCGCAAGTTGTTGATAAAGGAAGCTTTACTGCCGCAGCTAAGGCGATGGGCATCACCAAAGCGACCGTCAGCCGTAAGATAGCCGAGTTGGAGCACAGCACAGGGGTACAGCTGTTGTTGCGCACCACCCGCAGCCTGAAACTGACTGAGGCAGGTTCAATTTACTTCAACAAAGTCAATAAAATACTCACAGATTTACGCAGCGCCGAAGATCAACTCAGCGCCAGCCAACAGACAATCCGTGGTAATTTGCGTATCGTTTGCCCGATAGAGTTTGGCCAACAGGCACTCGGCCCTGTGATAGCCAGGTTTCTGGAAGACTATCCGCAAATGCAGATAGAAGCCGAGCTGACCAACCGCAAGGTGGATATGGTCGAAGAAGGTGTCGATGTGATGTTTCATGTCCAGGGATTGGATGACCCCAGACTGGAACACTTTCGCCTGGTACATGCCCACAAGGTGTTGATGGCCAGCCCGGAATATCTAGAGAGGTTTGGCACGCCAACGACACCCGATGAACTGCTTAACCACAGAGGAATACGCCTGGCATCGCCTTACATAGATGGCAATTGGCGGATTTTTGATGGCAAGCAGTGGCAAGAGATAATCCCCAACTGTCGCTTGCAGGTCAACAATATCACCCTGGCCAGAGAAGCCGCCATAGATGGCCTTGGAATCGCCAGCCTACCTATGATGATCGCCCATGATGCGCTGCAGCGGGGAGACTTGTTGCCGATACTGCAGGATTTTCCCATGGAACATGTCACTGTTAATCTCATCTACCCCAAACGCGCCTATCTACCGAGAAAGTGCCGCACCTTTGTCGAATATTTCTACCAGGCCTTGTTCCAACGTTGGGGCAACCTGGTACTGGACATCCCTCCCTATGTCATTCCCCCGGAGAATTTGGCCCAGATGACCCCGGCCAATATCTGCTGTGACCAATGAGGGTTTGCTTTTCCGATCTCCTTGGGCTATGGTGAGGGCCAGTTAGATTTTTTCCCTTATTTTTAAGTGCTTGCACTTGCATTGATGTTGCGGAGTCTCATTATGTACAGTCACACTTTACCTCTCAAGAGCACTTCACTGACATTTCCAGTGTAAGCCGGGTGCGGCCACGCATCCGGCAGTAGCAAAGTTTTCTATTCATTTTCCGTTTCAGCCTGTGAGGTTGTGGTGGTGTATAAATCTTTGTCTGCACTGGCAGATCTATTTTCATTCAAAACATCGCAGCTCTATCTGCAAAACTCGTTCAATGTGTCTTTGAGGCCACTGACCCTGGCATCGGTGATCGCCAGGCTGGCACAGCCCTGTCCCGGCGGCGGTGTGGTGCACCCGGGAACCAAGGCGCGTCTGCAAAACCTGAAAACCGGCGAGTTTCTGGAGGTGGAGTTGGTTTATCCACAACAACATGATCCCGACTCCGGCCGCTACTCTGTATTGTCCGATCTGGGTGAGGCCCTGCTCGGATGTACGCTGGATGATCTGATTGAAGTGGATGTACCGGGTGGCCCTGTGCTGTTTCAGATCCTGTCCCTGAACCAGCCAAGGCCCTGCCTGCCGGCCTGATTGCATGCTTATTGACGCTTAACAAGAGGAGACAGTGCCTTGAAGTGTTTAACTCAGCCGTGAATGGCCCGGACAGGATGATCCGGGGTTTGGCTTAATCCTCGACGGCCACCGCCTCTTTCCCGGTCGGTCGAAGGGGAAACAGCCCTCTCTCTGGCAAAGCGGCGGCGTAGAGAGAGGTCATTGAAGAGGAGATACGCTCATGAGTAAAGAAAAAGCAAAGAAAAAACCGACTAAATCCCTGAAAGAAAAACGACGGGAAAAACGCGAAAAACGCGCAGATCAGGAGTAATCCCAAACTACTCCTTAGGGAAGGTGCAAATAAGTCCCATGTGTGCTCTGCGTCGGCTTACAGGCCTGAATGCAAGGCGTGGTTCGCAGCAAATGGCCCTAGTCCTTTGCAAGAAACACAACACAGCAGGCAGGCCTGTAAGCCACGCCCTTCGGGGCTTTCACAGCAACGGGCTCTCTGCGTTATCCGACTTCGACAGGCCCCGGCATGCCTTCAGTCAGATGCCTTGAACGCCAATAGTTGTGTAAGCCACTCTCTACAAAAGAGAAGGCCACGAGGACTTGTTCGCACCTTCCTTAGTTTCGAGCCACCTTTTGGGCGCCTTAGGGCGCCCCTTTTTTCAAGGCAAGACAAGCGCACTTCCTTGGGCCAGCTGTTGCCTGTAGGCCTGCGGTGTACAACCTGCGTACTTGCGAAACAGGCTGATAAAGGGCGAAGTCTGGTGGTAACCCAACGTCAGTGCCACCTCCTTCACTGAAATCGCTTGTCGCAGCAGCTGCAAACTGTGGATAAAGCGATAGCGTTGCCGCCACTCGGTATAGTTCATTCCAAGCCTTGCCTGGCACAAGCGCGCCAAAGTGCGTTCTGTGGTACCTAAGGTATTGGCCCAGGCGGCAAAACTGCGCCCGCCCTCAGGCTCGGCTTCCAGCTCGGCAGCTATGGCCTGCAACATGGGATGGTCGGTTACCGGTAAAAAGGGTTGCACTTCCCTGGCCTGACTCAGCTGATCCAACAACACCTTAAGCAGTCTTTGATCCTCAGGTGTATGTGCCAGCTCGACACCTCTTGAGTTCAAGTCCATCAAAATAGCTTCCGCTATCGGGCTCAACTCCAGCAGGCAGATATGCTTGGGCAACCCGGCAGCCAGTTCCAGTGGCACATTCATTGAACTGTACTGCACGCAGCGGCGCATGTAGCTCTCATGCTTTACTCCGGCCGGGATCCAGATACCGCACTGCGACAACGACATAAAGCGCCGTCCTTGAGCCACCAGCTCCATCAAACCGCCGCGGCTCAGTTGCAGTTGCCCCCAGACATGACTGTGCATAGGCGTCAGCGTATCGGGTGAGAATTGCTGGTAGTAGAAGAATACCTGCGAGCCGTCACCGGGATGCTGCTCAGGTGGATGATAGATATTGGCCATATACAAATGTCCGAAGGCGGGTTGACTTTGTCTGATAACAGATATGTATATCACATAAGACGTGAAATAATCTGCCCCGTATTATCCAACCCAGGTTTGTCTGTTGAGCCTTGCTCGTAGTTCTGAGGAGCCCTGTTTTGTATCTGTTTCCCTTGTTGGCCGTAGCCATCTGGGCCGGCAATAGTCTGGTCAATAAACTCTCCGCCAGTGTCATAGCGCCGGAAGCCATCTCTTTCTACCGTTGGGCTTTTGCACTTTTGCTCTTGACCCCAGTGCTGCTCCCCGGGGTTTGGCGCCGCCGCGCCATGATCCGTCCCCATCTTGGCAAACTTGCCGTGCTGGCAAGCCTGGGAATGGTGCTGAACCAAAGCCTGGCGTATTTTGCCGCCGCGACCACCAGCGCCACCAATATGGCATTGATCACTTCTCTGGTGCCGGTTCTCAGCCTGTTGCTGGCAGTGCCTTTGCTTGGAGTGAGACTCTCCAAATTGGCACTGCTTGGCGCCTTTGTCTCCTTCAGCGGTTTGCTGTTTATGCTCAGCCAAGGCGACTTGGCCAGGCTGTCTACCTCAGTGGTACCCGGCGATCTCTTGTTGCTGCTGGCCGCCGTGGTCTACGCCCTCTACGGCGTGCTATTAAAACGCTGGTCGCTGCAACTGCCGACCTGGGACTTGCTGTATATGCAGATACTGTTCGCCGTGTTCATGCTGTCACCCCTGCTGCTCTTTGCCAGCAGTATCAGCATCACCCAGGCTTCACTGCCCTTGATAGCCTATGCCGCTATCTGTGCCTCGATTCTGGCGCCCTGGGCCTGGATCAAGGCGATTGCGCTGCTGGGCACAGAGAGAACCGCCATCTTTATGAACCTGATGCCAATCTTCACTGCCGTGCTGGCATCCACGTTACTGGGTGAGCAGTTGGGAGTCCCTCACTATGTCGGCGGTGCCTTGGTGCTGACCGGGGTCAGCCTGGTGCAGTATCGTGCCAGACGCCCAAGAGCCATGCTCAAGGCGGAAGCACTTTAAAGAAGGGTTGTGGCAGCGACTGATTCGCCCAGGCTTTCACTCGCTCTCTCACACAATCTTTCGCACGGCCCTGGCCACTTTGTAGTGAAATACTCTTAGGAAATTCTCGCAAAGGGCCAGGGCCATTGGCTGCGAAACATGCCTTGCGTCCAGGTATGCAAGCCGACGCAGAGCACAGATAAAACTTGTTCGCGCTCCTTAGTCAAATACCATCTCAAAAACAAAAACTTATTCTCAAATATTCTATTGAAGCCGACAGCAGTATTTCGGCAACAGGCGTAAAATATCCGGGTCGGCCCAGGCCGACCAACTGGTTGAATCACGCCGGTGTCTGACTGACCGGTATGCCAGCTGTAAGTGGATCTTAAATTGCAGGAAGCGGGGAGATAACCCCAGCCAGGCTTTCGCTATCAATGGAATCAACACCATGAAAGAGCACAGAAACAGCAAAGAGCAAAAGAAGAAACCCATGCACTCTGCCAAGGAGAAGCGGGCCGCCAAAATGGCCAAGAAGCAGGCCAAACTCAATCCTGTGGAGAATATCAAACAAGGCAAATGACCCTCTCCCTTCACAGCCCCTGTTTGGCATTAGATAAAACGAAAGGCGCTCAATCGAGCGCCTTTCCCTTGTGCAGTGGAGTGTCAGCCGGAGCAGCAATCCCGCCGCAGCCAACGCCTGGGGATCTTGTCGTAAATTACCTTGGCCATCAGCAGCGCCAGAATAATCCCCGACCAGTTGACCACAGCCTGTGGCAGTAACTGGTGCTCTTCCCCTATCTGCGGCATCACTTCAAAACCAAAGTTCGCCACCAGCAAGTTCACCAGCATTCCGGCCAGCAGCGCCACCCCGAGCACCCCGCCAAGATAGCCGTAAAGCGCCCGTCTACCCATCTCTTTGGCGACTACGCCTAGGGTGGCTATGTTGGTGGCAGGTCCCGCCAGCATAAACACCAACACGGCGCCCGGGGAAACCCCGGCCAGCAGCAAGCCTGCGGCTATCGGCGTCGAAGCAGTGGCACAGATATACATGGGGATGGAGATGAGAACCATCACCAACATGGCCAGAATACCGCCGCCCCATTGGGCCAGGAAGTCTCCCGGCACATAGGTCTGTACCAGTGCGGCAAAGAACAACCCCACCAGCAACCAGATGGCGGTGTCACGCACCAGATCCGTGGCGGCATACTTGAGACCGGCCAGCACTCTATGCAAGACAGACTTCGACTTGAGTTCAGCTGCCATGTCGTCACTGTCGCAGCAGCTTGAGGCCGATTGTGATGATGAACAACATGAAGCCGCCTCTACCTTAGGTTGAGAGCAGCAGGAATGAGTGGCTTCCTCCTTGACCGAAGAGCAACAAGACCCGCCGACGGTGCTGGCCTTAGCGGTACTGATCTTAGCCGTACTGCAGCAGTCTGCCTCTTGCACCTTGGCCGGGGCACAGCAGGAACTCTGAGCTTGTGTCGGCGCGGCCTTGAGAGGACTGTAGTTGGCAGCGGCTGCCGGCTTGAACTGGGCCACTGTTTTGGCTTGAGCCTTCTCCGGCTCGCTCTTCTTCACTGCCTCAGAGGGCAAAACCGGCTCATCATCGCGGCCAACCAGCAAACCCGCCACTATGGCACTGCATACCGCGGCAATAGGTCTGACAATCGCCATAAAGGGGCCGAGCAGAACATAGGACACAGTGACCGAATCGACACCGGTTTCAGGGGTCGATACCAGAAAAGAGGTGGTGGCCGCCTTGGAGGCACCACTGCGTCTCAGGCCAACTGCGGCCGGGATAACGCCGCAGGAACACAGCGGCAAAGGCGCGCCCAGCAGGGCCGCCTTGACAGTGGTCTTGAGGCCATGGCCCCCCAATTGTTTTTGCATCCAGCTCATGGGAACAAAAACCTTCAGCAGCCCCGCCAGCACCAGCCCCAATAGCAGCCAGGGTGCCGACTCGAGAAACAGCTCAATAAAATTATCCATCAACATGATTTTGCGCCCCTACTTACACGGCTATTGGCATGACTGTGATTGTGACCCTTGCCGGTTTCGACTCTGGGGGACAGCTCATCGTCACAGGACTCCAACGCCTCCAAAATCGAACAATGCTCGGCACTTTCAGGGCCGCCACAGCAAGTATCCGACAGTAACTGCAAAGACTGGCGGAACTGATTAAGCTCGGCAATTTTCTGCTGGACCTTATCCAACTTGTCGTCCACCATGCCTTTGACATCGCTGCAGGCACGGTTGGACTTATCCAGTTCAATGGACAAAAGCTCGGCTATCTCCCCCAGGGTAAAACCCACCGCCTTGGCCCTGAGAATAAACTTCAGCCGCTCGGCATCCCTGTCGCTGTAGACCCGGTAACCGGAGTCGGTGCGCATAGAGGGTGCCAGCAGGCCGTGTTTCTCGTAAAACCTCAGGGTATCGGCCTTGATATCAAAGCGCTTGGCCAGTTCACCTATCCTGTACATATGCAGTTCCTGCTAATAATTCCTATTCAAGTATAAAGCTTAGAGCTTAATCCAAGGTCAAGTGTTTTTTATCCCGCTTCGGGGTTTTGGCTTGTTCGCAGAGCAATATTGTGAAACGCGTAGAAAAAACACCGCGGCAAATCGTTTTACGTTAAAATACGGCGCGCCTTGAGGGTTCCCGGACCATTCGAGGGACTTTTGGAAAACAAGGCAAATCAGCACTGCCTGGTTTTCCGAAAGATCCTTGAATATAAAAAAGTGGAATACTGTACCCAAATGAATAATGCCAGACCCATACGTCGCGCGCTCTTGAGCGTATCTGATAAGACCGGAATCCTGGAGTTCGCCAAAGCGCTGCATGCCCAGGGCGTTGAACTGCTGTCCACCGGAGGCACCGCCCGCTTGCTGGCGGATAACGCTGTACCTGTCATTGAAGTTTCAGACTACACAGGTCACCCAGAGATCATGGATGGCCGGGTCAAGACACTGCATCCCAAAGTGCATGGCGGTATTCTCGCCCGTCGAGGCCAGGACGAAGCCGTCATGGAAGCCAACGGCATAGGCCCGATTGACCTGGTGGCCGTTAACCTCTATCCCTTCGCCGAAACCGTTGCCAAGCCGGGTTGTACCCTGGAAGACGCCATCGAGAATATCGATATCGGCGGCCCGACCATGGTGCGCGCCGCGGCCAAGAACCACAAAGATGTCACCATAGTGGTCAACGCCTCTGACTATCAACGCGTACTGGCAGAAATGGCGGCCCACCAGGGTTCAACCACTCTGGCGACCCGTTTCGATCTGGCCATTGCCGCCTTTGAACATACGGCCGCCTATGATGGCATGATAGCCAACTACTTCGGCACTCAGGTTCCGGCCCACAGCAAGGACGAGTGTCATCAGGATTCCAAGTTCCCGCGCACCTTCAACACTCAGTTGCTGAAGAAGCAAGATCTGCGTTACGGCGAGAACAGCCACCAGAGTGCCGCCTTCTATGTTGACCTCAACACAGACGAAGCCTCGGTCGCCACTGCCGTGCAGCTGCAGGGTAAGGCGCTGTCTTACAACAATATCGCCGACACCGACGCCGCGCTGGAATGCGTCAAGGAATTTGAGCAACCCGCCTGCGTTATCGTCAAGCACGCCAACCCCTGTGGTGTCGCCCTGGGCAGCGATCTACTGGACGCTTACAACCGCGCCTTCAAGACAGACCCTACCTCGGCCTTCGGCGGCATCATCGCCTTCAACCGTGAGCTGGACGGCGCCACTGCGGCGGCCATTGTCGAGCGTCAGTTTGTTGAAGTGATCATCGCTCCTAAGGTCAGCGAGCAAGCCCGCGAGCTGGTTGCCAAGAAAGCCAATGTCCGTCTGCTTGAATGTGGTCAGTGGCAAGGCCGGACCAAGGGCCTGGATTACAAGCGGGTCAACGGTGGTCTGCTGATCCAGGACAGAGATCAGGGCATGGTGACCGAGGCCGACCTCAAGGTGGTCAGCAAGCGTCAACCTACTGCCGAAGAAATCAAAGATCTGCTGTTCTGCTGGAAGGTCGCCAAGTTCGTTAAGTCCAACGCCATTGTTTATGCCAAAGACGGCATGACCATAGGGGTGGGCGCAGGTCAAATGAGCCGGGTCTACAGCGCCAAAATCGCCGGTATCAAGGCCGCCGATGAAGGCTTGGTCGTGGAAGGTTCTGTGATGGCATCCGATGCCTTCTTCCCCTTCCGTGACGGTATCGATGCCGCTGCTGCTGCCGGTATCAGCTGCATCATTCAACCCGGTGGCTCCATCCGCGATGAAGAGGTGATTGCCGCTGCAGACGAGCATGGAATGGCCATGGTATTTACCAATATGCGCCACTTCCGTCACTGATAGTCAGCAGGCCCAAACCGGCCTGCACTGATGCAATGAACTTATCGCCGGAATAACCTCCGGCGATTCGCCGTAACAAAGCCCTGCCCGGCCTGAACCTGCCCGCAAGGCGTTAAGCGAAAAAGGATAAGAAGATGCAAGTACTCGTGATTGGTGGTGGTGGTCGTGAACATGCCCTGGCCTGGAAGGCAGCGCAATCTCCCGCTGTGGAAACCGTATTTGTTGCTCCGGGGAATGCCGGCACGGCGCTGGAGCCCAAACTGGAAAACCTGGCGATAGAAGCCACGGATATCCCGGCGCTGCTGGCCTTTGCCAAGCAACAACAGATAGCCCTCACCATAGTCGGCCCAGAGGCCCCTCTGGTACTGGGTGTAGTCGATGCCTTCCGCGCCGAAGGCCTGAATATCTTTGGCCCCACCGAAGCGGCAGCGCAACTGGAAGGCTCCAAGGCCTTTACCAAAGACTTTCTTGCCCGCCACCGGATCCCAACCGCCGACTACCAGAACTTCACTGAAATTGCCCCGGCCAAGGCCTATGTTACCGAACTTGCCGGTCGCACAGGTTTCCCTGTGGTGATCAAGGCCGATGGTCTGGCCGCAGGTAAAGGGGTGATCATCGCCCAGGATCAAACCGAGGCCAATGCCGCCATCGACGATATGCTGGCAGGCAACAAGTTCGGCGAAGCCGGCTCCAGAGTGGTCGTTGAGGAGTTTCTGCGCGGCGAAGAAGCCAGCTTTATCGTGATGGTCGACGGCAACAATATTCTGCCTATGGCCACCAGCCAGGATCACAAGGCCCGTGACAACGCCGACAACGGCCCCAACACAGGCGGCATGGGTGCTTACTCCCCGGCGCCGGTCGTCACCCAAACAGTGCACGATTGGGTCATGGCCAATGTTATCCGGCCAACGGTTGACGGCATGGCCGCCGAAGGCAATGTCTACACCGGCTTCCTCTATGCCGGCTTGATGGTTGCCGCCGATGGCAGCGCCAAGGTGCTGGAATACAACTGCCGCTTCGGCGACCCCGAGACTCAACCTATCATGATGCGCCTCAAGTCGGATCTGGTGGAGCTCTGCCTGGCCGCCTGCCGTGGTGAGCTGGACAAGGTCAGCGCCGAATATGATCAGCGCGCCGCCGTCGGTGTGGTCATGGCCGCCGGGGGTTATCCGGATGATTACCGCAAGGGTGATATTATCGAAGGGCTGTCACTCGGCAACAATGAAGCCAAGGTGTTCCACGCCGGTACCAAGATGGTCGATGGCCATGTAGTCACCAATGGCGGCCGGGTATTGTGCGCCACGGCTTTGGGCAACACAGTGACCGAGGCCCAACAGGCCGCTTATGCCCTGGTGGATGAAGTCCATTGGGACGATGTCTATTTCAGAACCGACATAGGCTATCGCGCCATCGCCCGCGAGCAGGCATAACGGCTTTCACTCAGTTAGCCAGACTCAACAGTCAACAGAAAAGCCCGGAAAATTCCGGGCTTTTCTGTTTGAACCTCAGCTTAGCTCTTTAAGGGCTTAGTTCTCTGAAGGCATAGTTTTCTGATTGCTTAATCACTTTAAAGCAAGGTACTGGCCATCTTGCGGCGCAGGTAGGCTATCTGCTGCATATGGGGCAAGTCTTTAGGACAGTTATCCTGACATCCCAGCAGGGTCATACAACCAAACACCCCATCCTGATTGCCTATCACATGATAGAAGTCCTCGGCGCTGCGGGCATCGCGGCTATCCAGCTCGAAGCGGGCGATCTTCATCATGCCGACGGCGCCGACAAAGGTGTCGCGCATCTGCTTGGTGGCGCAGGCCGAGACGCAGACACCGCACTCCACACAGCGCTCCAGTTCATAGAGTCTGGCGGCTTCCTCCGGGTCCATCGGGGCTTCCAGATGGTGGATATCCTGCTGATCCGGCTTGGGATACAGCCACAGCTTGAGCCTTTCAGCCAGCTCACGCATAAACTTGCCTGTGTTGACCGACAGATCCCCTATCAGCTCAAAGCCTGGCAGCGGCATCAGGGTGATCAGTCCATCTGGATATTTGGCGGTCAAGGTGCGGCAAGCCAAAGTAGGAAAGCCGTTGATCACCATGGCGCAGCTGCCGCAAATCCCGGCGCGACAGACAAAGTCGAACTGCAGCGATGGGTCCTGCTCCTCCCTGAGGCGATTGAGGGCGATAAATACCGTCATCCCCGGAGTTTCTTGCAGCTGATAGTCCACCATTTGTGGCTTGTCTCCCGCTTGCTGTGGGTCGTAACGGAAGATCCTGAAGGTTAAAGTGCGGCCACTCATGCGTTGTCATCTCCGGCAGGGTTAGGCTGAGAAGGAATTGAAGTCTGTGGGCAAGCCAGGCGGTCGCTCAGGCGCTCGTTGCCGGGGCGCAGGCTTTCCGGCAGTTCGAACGGCATCAGTGCCCGCTGCTTGTCTTCAGCGCCGGCATCCGGCCCCAAAGACGCGAGAATGGCAGCAATCTCCTGCTCGCGTTTGGCGGTATCCGGATGGGCAATGGCATTGTCGGCACCATAGCCGCGATAGCCGGGCGGCAGTTCCATCTGCATCACATCCAGCGCCTCGTAGCTGAGCACAGGCTCCAGCGCATCGGCGTCCGGCCAGCTGGCCAGGGTACGGCTGAGCCAGTCTTTGTCGTTACGCTGCGGGTAATCCTCGCGGGCATGGGCACCACGGCTCTCGGTGCGCGCCAGGGCGCCGCAGGCCACAGTCAGCGCCACCTTAAGCATACGCCTGACCCGTAGGGCCTCAACCAACTCGGGGTTGGCGTGGCGCTTCTTGCAGGTGACGACAATATTGCGCGAGCGAGCCAGCAAATCCTTGAGTTCGGCCACCGCCTTTTCCAGCTCAGGGCCGTTACGGAAGATGCCGACATAGTCCATCATCACTCTTTGCATCAGGCGCTTGAGCTCAAACGGGCTCTCGCCCTGCTCCCGAGCCAGCAGCTCGTCTATCTCCTGGTTGAGCTCATCACGGAAACGCTGCACCAACGCCGTATCCAGCACCAGCTCCTCCTGCTCGCAGAAGTCGGCCACATATTTGCCTATGATCATGCCGCCGACCACAGTTTCCGCCAGCGAATTACCGCCCAAACGGTTAAAGCCATGCATGTCCCAACAGGCCGCCTCGCCGACACTGAACAGCCCCTTGAGCTGCGGGCTCTCTCCTGTATGATTGGTGCGAATACCGCCCATGGAATAGTGTTGGGTCGGCCGCACCGGGATCCACTCTTCAGCCGGATCTATGCCGAGGAAGTTCTCACAGATCTCTTTGACTTCCCGCAGGTTGGTTTCCACATGCTTGCGCCCCAGCAGGGTGATATCCAACCACAGGTGCGGGCCATAGGGGCTGTCGACTCCCTTGCCCTTACGCATATGTTCTGTCATCCGCCGTGATACCACGTCACGGGAGGCCAGCTCTTTCTTTTCCGGCTCATAGTCAGGCATAAAGCGGTAGCCGTCTTTATCCCGCAGCAAGCCACCGTCACCGCGGCAGCCCTCAGTGGTCAGAATTCCCACGGGCACTATGGCCGTGGGGTGGAACTGTACGGCTTCCATATTACCAAGGGTCGCGACCCCGGTTTCCAGCGCCAGCGCCTGGCCTATACCCTCACAGATCACTGCATTGGTGGACACTTCATAGATACGGCCATAGCCGCCTGTGGCTATGGTGGTGGCCCGGGCGATATAGGCCCTGAGTTCACCGGTGATCAAACAGCGTGCAATAACCCCATGGCAGCGGTTGCCATCGTGGATGAGTTTCAGCGCCTCGACCCGTTCATGCACCGGGATATCCATGGAGATCGCCTTATTGTCCACCGCATACAGCAGCGAATGGCCGGTACCATCGGCGGTGTAACAGGTGCGCCATTTCTTGGTACCGCCAAAGTCGCGGGCATTGATCAGCCCGTGAGCCTCGGCGGCTTCTTCCAGAGTCACCTTTTCGGCATTGACCACCACTTGACGCGGCCCGGCAGTCACCCTGGTCCAGGGTACGCCCCAGTTGGCCAGCTCACGTACCGCCTTGGGAGCACAGTGGGCGAACATTCGCGCCACCTGCTGATCGCAGCCCCAGTCTGAGCCTTTGACCGTGTCCTGAAAATGCACATCTTCGCTGTCGCCCATGCCCTTGACGGTATTGCCGAGACTGGCCTGCATACCGCCCTGGGCCGCGGCCGAATGGGAACGCTTGGCAGGGATCAGCGACAGTACCAGGGTATCCAGGCCACGCTCTTTGGAAGCGATGGCTACCCGCAGACCCGCCAATCCGGCGCCGACAACCAACGAATCCGTATAGATGAGTTTCACACACACTCCTTATGGGACGGCACAATGCCGTTTGCCCTAAAGCTATCTGTTTGGGTTATCGATACTCAGCTCGCGTGGGGCCAAAAGGCCAGCAAGGACGCCAGACCTACGGCGACAAACGCCACACTGAGTATGGTTTTAATTTTTCTAAGACGCGCCCGGCTGTTGAGATCCCGCGCCGCGCCCCATTTCAATGCCACCCGGTACAGTCCTATGGCGGCATGCAACTCCACTGTCAGCAGCAGTGGCAGGTACAAGGCCCAGGCATACTGGTTCCAAATCCTGTCGGCCGAGCCCTGTGGCCCTATGGTTTCCGGGGCCGAACCCACCAACCAAAGATGCACAGGAAGCAGCAGCAAAATCACCACTCCGGTAGCGGCCTGCCACACCCACAAGCGGGTATCGCCATGATCAATTTGCACTAGTTGCTGTTTCAGAGCCTTTTGCTGCCTGAGCGACAGAGGCAACTTGTGCAAGGCCACCAACACATGCAGTAACGCCAACCCTGCAACGGCTATGGCTATCAGGCTCACCACCCAGGGATAGCCGTGGCCATCGTCACTGAGAAAACTCAGCTCCATGTTGCGGGCCACCCATTCCATTGCCGGTGCCCCCAGCAATATTGAAGACACCAGCAACAGGTGAGTCCACAAAAACAGCGCCAACAACACGCCTGAAGCACTCTGCCCCAGATCCAACCAGCCGCCCCAGCGCTCACTCAGTCGTATCATCCGTATTCCCCCTGTCATCCAATGGCTTAACCGCTTAAAGATAGTAAAACCAATGTGGATCACAAATGGCGAACGAACCCTGAGGCAGATCAAACTTCTGCCGGTTAATTTACCTTTAACTGATATTGAGTTAACCGGGAACAAACGGCTGCAACGGCAGGCTCAGCTCATTGCCTAGCAGCATATAGGTCACCAAACTGCCTAAACCAAGCACAATAAGGTATACAATCAATAGCTTGGCTATTTTCCTCAGGCCAGTGCGGTTAAAGCTGAGGCCCCATTTCACCGCCACCCGATACAGACCTATCATGGCGTGGATCACCACCGCAGGCAGCAGCAGGATATACAGCAGCCAGGTGTTGTCGTGCCAGACTCGGTAGGCCGACATATTGGGGCCGATTTCCGGATTGGCTATCATGGTGACCAGGTGCATGGGCACCAGGAAGAACAGGATAAAGCCGGTAGCCAACTGCCAGAACCAGGCGTGGCTGTCGCGGTGTTTGATCAGATGCAGATGGCTTCGCAGCGCCCGCCATTGGCCGAGCTGCGCCGGAAAGCGCCTCAGCGCCATGGCGGCATGCAGTATCACCACCAGCAGAATAAACACAGAGAAGAGTTGCGTCAGCAGTGGGTAACCGTGGCCACTGGCACTGAACCAACCGCCTTCCAGCACCTGCACTACCTTATAGAAAGCCTCTTTACCCAGCATGATGCTGGATTCGAAGTGAAGATGCGCCAACAGAAACATGCCCAGCAAAATGCCGCTGGCACTCTGCAGGCGATCGGCTCTGGCCGACCAGTGGTGGCTGTTGGCATGACCGAGCCAGCGCTCGGGGATGTGATATTTTGTCAGCATGTTTTTTGGGTACAGATCCTTGGGATCTACAACATAACTCACAGCCAAACTGCGCCAATGCCCAAGGAGTCTGAATGTGACCTGCCTCAATCGAAAGTGGGGGATTATCTGATCACGCTCACAAATAAACCACTTGCAGCAAAACAGAGGTAATACCAATTATCCACTACAAATCAAACGTTTATTTGAAACTTTAAAACAAAAAAGACAGCAAATTACCGTAAATCCAACCGCTGACCGAGTAAACCTGAAACCGGGTTTCACTCCGCCCTCTTTACCCCGGTGTGCTGGCAAGGCCGGCAGCCTATGGCTTACAATAGCGCTTTATTGTCCCCCACGAGAGAAGATTCCATGCCCTGGATCCAGTTACGCATCCACAGCAGCAGCGAGCACGCCGAGACACTCAGCGACCTGTTGCTGGAGGAAGGCAGCGTGTCCATCACCTTTGAAGATGGTAAAGATACGCCGATTTTTGAGCCCAAACTGGGAGAAACCCCACTTTGGGCCGACACTGTGGTGGTCGCTCTGTTCGATGCCGGCACAGATCTGACGCCCACAGTCGAGATGCTCAAGCAACTGCCCTTCCTCGAAGGCAAGCTCAACTACAAGATAGAGCAGATAGAAGATAAAGACTGGGTCCGCGAATGGATGGACAGCTTCCACCCCATTCAGTTCGGCAAGCGTCTGTGGATCTGTCCCAGCTGGCGTGAAATCCCGGATCCCGAAGCCGTCAACGTGATCCTGGATCCCGGCCTGGCCTTTGGCACAGGCACTCATCCCACAACGGCCCTGTGCCTGGAGTGGCTCGATGGCCTGGAGCTGCAAGGTAAACAGCTGGTCGACTTCGGCTGCGGTTCCGGCATTCTGGCGGTCGCCGGTCTCAAGCTGGGCGCAACCAACGCCATAGGCATAGACATAGACTACCAGGCGATAGACGCTTCCCGCGACAATGCCAAGCGCAACGGCGTAGATGACAGACTCAGCCTCTATCTACCTGAAGATCAACCCAAAGGTATTCAGGCCGATGTGTTGGTAGCCAATATTCTGGCCGGACCGCTGCGGGAACTGGCCCCCCTGATCGCCGAGTTGGTTCGTCCGGGTGGCAAACTGGCGCTGTCCGGTTTACTGCAGGAACAAGCCGAAGAGATCCGCGAATTTTACGCTCAATGGTTCGAGATGGACGAAGCCGTTCACAAAGAAGATTGGAGCCGCTTGACAGGAGTACGCAAATAGCGGTAAAGGCGGCGCCAGAGCGCACTGGCGCTGACTTCCCACCAATCAAAAGTCAAGTAAAAAAGTTTTGCTCAGGTCATTTATTGACCTTTTCACCGCTGTCAAAAAGGCGTACTATAGCGCCCCTTTGAAGAGCAAGGTGAAACAGCAAAATGCAGATTGGACCCTATCAACTGAAGAATCAGCTGATCGTGGCACCAATGGCAGGTGTCACCGATCAGGCCTTCCGCAATCTCTGTATCCGTTATGGTGCTGCCATGGCAGTGTCAGAGATGCTTTCGTCCAATCCCGACCTTTGGGACACGGACAAGAGCCGCCAGAGAATGACGCACTCGGGTGAAGAAGGCATACGCTCAGTACAAATCGCCGGGGCTGACCCCGATAATATGGCTTGGGCCGCCCGCTACAATGTAGAGCAAGGCGCCCAAATCATAGATATCAACATGGGTTGTCCGGCAAAAAAAGTGAATAAAAAGCTCGCGGGTTCTGCCCTGCTGCAATCGCCGGAACTGGTAAAGAAAATACTGGATGCCGTGGTTGCCGCAGTGGATGTGCCGGTAACGCTGAAGATTCGCACGGGCTGGGCCCCAGAACACAGAAATGGTGCTCAAATCGCCCGGATTGCCGAAGAGAGTGGCATTACGGCGCTCGCGGTTCATGGCCGCACCCGCCAATGCATGTACAAGGGTCATGCCGAGTACGACACCATCAAGGCAATCAAACAGAATGTCTCGATTCCTGTTGTCGCCAACGGGGACATCGATAGTCCGGAGAAGGCGCGTTTCGTGCTGGATTACACAGGTGTCGATGCCCTGATGATAGGACGGGGTGCCCAGGGAAGGCCTTGGATTTTCAGAGAGATCCAGCATTACCTGGACACAGGTAGCAAGCTAGCGCCCATAGGGATGGCAGAGCAGCGTCAAGTGATGCTGGAACACCTAACCAAACTGTATGATTTATATGGGGAAGTAAAGGGCGTCCGCTTCGCCAGAAAACATATGGGATGGTACCTGGACCAGGAAGAACAGCGCCAGTTCCGTGCCGACTTTAACCGGCTGGAAACCGCTGCAGAACAATGTTCCATGGTGGAACGTTTTTTTGATGAATGTGTACTAGATAAATAAAGAGCAGAATACGAATGTTTGATCAGACAACTCACACAGAAGCTCATCAGCTTACCGTAGGCAAAATCGAAACCGCTAACGGCACCATCAAGCCCCAGTTACTGCGCGACGCTGTAAAGCGCGCTGTCAGCAACTTCTTCGCTCAGTTGGACGGTCAAGAAGCTCAGGAAGTTTATGAAATGGTGCTATGCGAAGTTGAAGCACCTCTGCTTGATATCATTATGCAGCACACTCGTGGCAACCAGACCCGCGCCGCCAACATGCTGGGCATCAACCGCGGCACACTGCGCAAGAAGCTGAAAAAATACGGCATGAACTGATATAAATTCATAATGTATTGAAATAAAAAGGCCTTTCTTTAACAAGAAGGGCTTTTTTACTTTTCATGTACCCCCACATGTACCCCGAGGAAAATGCTAGACCTTCTAAAATGGAATCATTGTGATGTCATCGCCCACCAGCAAAGTTGAAAAAGTCACATACGAAAGTCATCGCTATTGGCCCGACTGGTTCGACTTAGAAAACTACAAATGCCTTGAAACTCTATCAGCGAAACAGTTCATCATCGAACTTCAAGAACGCCTGACTTTGTTGCACTGTCCATGTGATAGCAAAGGCAGAAGGCTCACAGATGATCGCAAATGGCGGGCTATTAAGCGGGGAGATGTACTGTTGGGCTATACCACTCAAGAGTCTCCTGATTGTGAAGCAGTCAGAGAACTGAATGCCGCAGACATCGAAGCGCTTTACCAAGACTTCTTGATTAGCAACGGCCTCCCAATTGAACCTGACTACCTGTTCCCATCAAATGGCAAAGGGATAGCATTATTAGCCATCGATTTAGCCAACGCAGATGATGCACTACTGCTAAGTAACTTTACGCATTTCATCAATCAAGTCAGAGCACGCGATAAAATCGAAGAACCTAAGTTCCCCCGCTTAGCAAAAGCAAACATTAAGTCGTTCAAGAAGTTGCTCTTTTATAAAGCAATTCCGTATATGGATTTGATGCTGTATTGCCACAATGCCCTGCCAAATGACGAACACTGGCAACCGCTAGAATTTAGCCTCCCCATGTTGTCCAAGTTGCTTTTAAATGACGCAGTTGAAGCAGAAAAATTCAAAAAAACCTATAAAAGCTTCTACAACAAACTAATTGGCGACAAAGCTGACGAACCATTTTTAGCAATGCTGTTTTCAGCCATCCGAAACGACAAAGTGCTGGCAAATACACAGGTAAAAGATCTCTAACCAACACCTGGGGTAAAAATGCCGTGTTCATCTTTACCCCGAAATTAATCCCCCTCATCTGCATCATGTTCACCAAGTTAAACGAAAACAGTTGGAGACATAATGCAACTTACTGAAACCCAAATTTTCCAAGAGCGTATCGTCCGCGAAGATGAACGTAAACGGATCACCTCTATTTCTCGTTCTCAAGCTTATCAGCTAGAAAAGCTGGGTCGATTCCCTAAACGTATTCTCATTGGCTCTCGTTCCGTCGGATGGCGTTTCTCAGAATTAATGGAATGGGTTAAAAATCGACAAGTGGCGTAGGAGGGACAGATATGAGCAACTGCAAGTACCGCCAAGACCCTCTAGAGATTTACATCGATAACAAACGCATCCTACGTAGAACCGAGGTTCAGCGTCTCTTAGGTATTAGCCGTTCCACACTTTATCGATGGATAGAAAAAGGCATCTTCCCGCCACCAGTTGATCAACATGGCGCTATCGCCTTCTGGCATAAAGAAGACTATGACGACTGGCTAGCTAAGCACCATAAATAGAACGTTAAGCAGGGATACCGACCCTGCTTTTTTTCACCTATTGGTGACACACACTGACACATGCCACCACATGTCACACAAAGCGGCATGAGCTCACAGTTCATAGCTAATGGGGTTTTGCACTCCGTATTCACCCAGAAATTCGGCGGATATTAAAGAATATAGGTAAGCAAACTTAGGGGGATCTTAATGAGTCATCCATTTAACATCACGCCACATAACTCACAACGGTATGTCTATAATGATCACTCTTGGCCTATTTACAAAGACAGCTACCAATCACTTTGTAGTAAAAGAATACTCAAGAAATCATTCGAGCTCGTTGAATCAATGCTCGCACGTTACTCTCGTGTAGTGATGGTCAGAATTGACTTAAAACCCCGTAGCTTCAACGCAGACAACAAACTGATTAAGCAATTCCTGCACGGTCTTCAAATCGCACTGACTCAGCAATATCAGTCTAACGTGGGTTATCTCTGCGCTCGGGAACAAAACAGCTCAGATAAAGAGCATTACCACTTAGCCCTGTTCATTAGCGGTCATAAACTACAACACCCTGAAGCGCTCCAAAAGAAGATAAGCGAACGCTGGCAACGTGAAACCCAAGGCAGTTGCTACTTGGTAAAGCATCCGTATTACACATTGCGACGAGGCGACAAAGACAGCATAGATCCAGCTATCTACCGCCTGACCTATCTGGCTAAGTCCAGCTCAAAACAGCTAAATCCCAGGGCTACCTCTTACCTATGCTCCGGCATCATGCCAGAGAAGCAACGCAGAGCGTCGATTGATTTACCTTATCTATTGCTGGTGGACAAACAGATGCGGCAAGTACGCTTGATTAAAGCCGCTGAAGCGCAAGCCATAGGTGTCAAACCGAAGGTCTACACCTATAAAGATACAGCCGTTGTGATGGATAGTAATAACTCACCTATTCACGTCGCCAACATACACCGAGTACCTATCAATAAGCAGCGGCTTCAATTGCCGTATCTGATAACCTTGGGGAGACGAGTGTTTCACTCTGTCGAATATGACTAAAATGTTAACCGTTTCATCAAAATGAAGATATTGACAGTATTCCGTGAAGACTTTATAGATTGTTCGGGCGGCGAATTTCCAATTAACGATTTGATAAATAAGATATTGTTATTTAACTAGGCAGGTGATCACCCACGGCATGACCTGATCACCTACTCACTGATCACTTTATAGGTGATCACCAAGTGATCCTCGTCCTAATTGGGTGATCAACATATGCGAGCACAGCATACAAAACTTCGGTCGCTAGCAACATATTTACATTCATTCTCGCAAATACACTACCAGGACTCAGCGTATAGCAAGTATCAATGATGAGGGGCTTAGCCCTACCTCCTCCCAATGACAAACTTGGACGTTCCCCCCCCCACCACAGAGCATTGAGGTCTTGGCAATATATCCATCGTTGACCGACATTTCGGCCAACTACACCCAATCAAGGAGATAGAGAATGACTAAAAGTAAGACCCCAATGACATCTCAAGCAGCTGCACGTATTCAAAGTTCTACAGCAAAACAAAATGGTGGCACCGTCACCAAAGGAAGCTTTTCAGCAAGGGCCCAAAGCAGCGCAGCTAACAATTCTAATACCAAGGGAGGAAAATAGTATGTCCAAGCGATACTTACAGGCAGAGCCGTGATGAAGATGAACGTCCCGAATACTGGCCAAATCAAACTGATAATTAACTTTATTGATTTGTGAAGTACACGCGCAAAGACTTAAGTTTTTGCGCGTCTTTAGCAACTAAACTAAATTCTGTTTGTAACGCTCAAAATATTTGGGGTATTCAGCTAATACTTCAGCTATTATCGAAACGACACTTTCATCTTTCACCTGCTCACAAAGCCTTACAACTAACTCATCTATCCCACGAGCGATACGGAGATAAATCAAAACTGAATCAACATCATTACCTCCTAATGCATTCATATAGTTAGATACAAACTTTCTCAGTTTATTCGCAGATGGCATATTCTTCCCATTACGCCAATCTTTGAGTTGTTTATACTGCTTATCATTTAAAGTTTCAGCACACTCACCAGACTCATCAATATCTATATAAGCAGCTAGTGATCGCCAACTAGAACCCAACTCATTCTTTGCTAAAATAGTACGTAGCTCACTTAGCATAGAGCTAAAGCAAGCCCTTCCATTATCATTATAACCATTTATAACTGAAGAAAAAAAACTCCGATGAGGTTCGCCTATCTCTTTTGCCCCACATCGCATGTAATAAAGAGAAAGACCTAGTTCATAATGTGCTATTGCTGAAAAATAGAAGTCAAAAAACAGGTGGAAAAACGCCTTTAAAATAGCACTATTTTCTTTTTCTGATCTAGAAAATTGAGTATTCTCCGAAGCAGCATATAGAGAATAAAAAACCAGTTGATCTGCGGGCACACCACTATATTCAATCCAGATATCAACCTGAGCCAACCAAATAGCATTCAGATCATTTTCCTTTATTACCCCCTTTCTAATTTCAGATTTTATAGATTTTACCATTTGATAGTCTACTTTCGCTCTTGCATCAATAAAATCAAGCAAAAGAGTGAACTCATCGTCCTGGGCTGATATCCGATACCCATAAGATAGTGCGTTCCAAAGACCTGCATTAGAACCAACGTTCATGGCACGACGTGTTTTCAACACATGGGGAACACTCAGGAATCTTTTAATTGGAATAGGCAGAAATTCAAACCAATTAAGCAGTTTTTTAATCGTTGGCCTAGCAACGCCTTTTTTTGACATCTCAGCTCTAGAACTTCGACTAACTCTTAAAGGTTGATCATATCTATCTTCAAGTGACGGAATAAGTTTTACAAAATTATTTGGCAAACCCAGCAATTGTAAAACATCAGCAGGTGATGGCAAAAACACACTTTTAAAATCAATAACCTTAACAATATATTTACCATCACTATTAGGCTGCATATTTCATCACTTCATTTCTTCAGATAGGTGACTAAACTCATTACGCCACGACATACTTAGTACCTCACGGCATAAACCTTGGTTGCACACTCGTGGCAAGTATCTTCATTGAAAAAGAATGCAGCATCGTCTGTGTAACCACACTGCCCACATACTCGTGAGGATTTGGATTGATGATAAATTGCCGACTTCACCTCCCGAACCAGGGCTGGTACTGTGTCCTTAGGGAGTACTTGTATCAACCTATCTCTGTATGCCCATTCGTGTGGATGGGGCCAAATCACTTCAGAAAGATAAATCTCAATCCCATGAGCAGTTTTCCTAGCCCAAACCTTTCCTTTTTTTCGGTCTGTAACACGATCCATTTGGCTGACATCGTAAGGCTGTACAAAATGCTCCTCACAGTCGGAAGCACTTGCTCTACTCTCATGGCCAGACAAACTAGCAGCAACCAAGAGATGGCATTTAGGACAAATGGCAAATATCTGAGAAGTATTCAATTCACTATGTATATCACGCAAGGCTTGTGGCGCTTTACGACTTGCTATCTGTGACTTACGATACATAAGCTTACGCTCGATTCCTGTTGAAGAATGAACCAAGGCTGAGAGCTCAAAGTCATCCCCTAGATGAATGTGATACAAAGTTTGCTCATCGATAGGAACCGATATGCTACTTGGCAACTCTGGCATATCAAAATTAGTCTCAAGGCTGTCTTGATGCGGCCTGACTATTGGTTCGGGGGAAAGCTCAACTCTCTCGCCGCTCTCTATTGGAATAGGTTCTGCAAACTCGTATTCACTACGTAATAAATCATAAAATGTTTTTATATAAGGCTTATGTCCGGTGAAGCGAATGGCCTCTTGTGAGACAAGAGATTTAATATTAGGGATATTGTCCAAAACCATAACCGACACCTTCTATTCAGAAAATTTAGCCCTAGCGGCTAACCTTACCCCTGAGATGAGTACAAATCTATTGATGATATGTCCCTTTTTATGCAGGATGCTCTGTGAGAATTAACCATTACACCACCAGCAATTGCGCGTTATCTCTCAACCACTCTTTGCACTCTCGGTAGTCAGGCATCACGCGCTCAACCTCGCGCCAGAATTGCGGTGAGTGATCATGGTGCAGCAGATGGCAAAGCTCATGTACCACCACATAATCGACGATACGATTCGGGGCGAGCACAATTAGCCAATTGAACTCTAAGTCCCCATAGGGAGTACAACTGCCCCAACGGCTCTTAAAGTCTTTGATCCGAACGACTGCCGTTTCTACCCCAACAAGCGATTGATAGCGTTCCACCTTTTCGCGGATTTTCTTATCGGCGTTGCGCTTATACCAGTGGACTAACGAACGGCGAACAAACGTCTCTTGCTTGGCATATTCAGGCACAGTTACAGTGATCTTGCCGTTGACTAATCGGGTTGGCGTCACCTTTCCCTGAACCACTTTTAGACGGTAGTTACGCCCAAGATAAGGGAAGGCCTCACCAGACACATACTCTTTACCACGCGATGGCTGTGCTTCGGTGTGGATTGCGAGCTTCTCTATAATCCATTGATGTTTTGCGGCTACCAGCTGGTGGACTTTCTCCATGGGTAACGCTTTGGGCACCACAACGGTAACAAAGCCCTCTTCTACTTTAATAGTGGCGGATTTACGACGCGCAGTACGAACCACAGTAACCTCGTAGCCCGCTTGTTTAATCACCTCGTTATCTTGCATTACCGGGGTCATCACTTATTGCCGAACTTGTGCTTAGCCAATTCGATAAAACGCTCTTGCAGAATCGCCACTAGCACCTTATCACCAAAGGATTGATCCATAACTACGCGCTTGATGTTTTTCTTCATACGCTTCACTTCATCGTCTTTTTTGAAGAAGTCGACTATCTGAGTCGCTTCATCAAACATCTGCACCAGCTCTTGAGTTGTCGCCTTAATCTCTTCATGTAGCTGCTCGTCGATCACTTCACCGTCTCTAGCCTTAGCTACTTCAACCATCATAATGTTGTAAAAGGCAAATTCGGTTTCGCTCAGACCAACCTCTTGCGCCGCTTGCTTATGCGCCGCACTAAGGTCGTCCGTCATTTCCAGCAACAGCTCCAGCTGACGTTCCCAATTACCGGCGGTTTTTTCAATAATGTCTCGGAGCCGCAAGCTCAGCGAACGGTAATACTCGGGGTCATCGTCTAGCTTGATATTGATATGGTGCTTCAGCGCGCTCTCGATTTCAGAGGCTTTGGATTCGGCCGATTTTTTCTTGAGCACGTGCTCTTTAAAGTTGGCCGCCAGTAAATCAATCGGTGGGATTTTCGGATCAACCCCAGTGCTCAATATGTGCTCGTCCACCAGCTGGCGTACTTTCTCGCCGACATCGATCAAATCCATACCATCATCGTGATACTGGTTACGCGCCGCATGATGCACCTTGCCCCAGAGCTTCATATCAGGGATATACGGCTTAGCAGAGACATCCGGCAGAATCACGTTGAGTTGCTTGGCAAAACGCTTATAGGCGACTTCAAATTGCGCCCGCACTGCATCGTCTTTTAGCGCCAACACATAGTCATCAATATCATCGCTGGTTACGCCTTTGAAGAACGCCTTAACTCGCCGATGTGCGTCTTCCAGCTTGGGCAGTTCATCTTTCAGACTTTGATAAGTGCCTTCAACGTCATCACTGCTAAACAGCTCCAGCGCTTCTGTGAGATAACTAGCCAAGCCATAGTAGTCCACCACATAGCCGCACTCTTTGCCCTTATAGTTACGGTTAACCCGCGCAATGGCCTGCATCAGCGTATGGTCTTGTAGCTTGCGGTCGATATACATCACCTGCGCAATCGGCGCATCAAAGCCCGTTAACAGCATGTCCTTCACAATCAAAAAGGCGGTGTTATCAAACTTACGTTGTTTCTCGTCCGTGCCCGGTGCATCTGTGCCAAATGGCTTCTTGAAGTTAGCAATAACCTTCTTCTGATGTACCTTGTCCGTGTATTGAGCGATATATTGCGGGTCGTTATGATCGCCGGAAATAATCACTTCTGATGGCGGTGCACCGAGCTCGTCCAAGGTCTTTTTAAAGACGGTAGCCGCATGGCGACTGCCCACCACTATCATAGCCTTAAAGCCATCAGGCCGAACGCGCTCACGGTAATGCTTTAATAGGTCGATACACACCCAGCGAATACGCGCAGGGGCTTCACGCACGGCGCGCTCAACGCCATATTTACGCTTAATCTCCTGCTGCTCTTCTTTGGTGTATTCGCCAAAATACTCTTCAAACAGCGCATCAAGCGACTCACCCGCCACGGCGGTTTTCACCTCACGGCCTTCATACAACAGCCTTACTGTGGCACCGTCCTCTACCGCCTCATTGATCTTGTACTTATCAATGTAGCCACCAAAGGCGGTATCCATCTTTTGGGTTTTAAGGAGTGGCGTGCCCGTAAAACCAATTTTAGGGGCGTTAGGTAACGCGGCATTAATCGTGGTTGCTAGGCCGCCAAATTGGGTTCGGTGCGCTTCATCAGCCAGCACAATAATCTTGTCAGAGGTATTAAGGTCAACAAAGCTATTGTCGCCCTGCTGCTCAGCTTCCTTTTCGGCGTCTTGGAACTTCTGCACCATGGTTGTTACAAGGTCTGAGCTGTCTTTTTTCAACAGATCACGCAACGAGGCCACAGAGTCAGCGTTGTAAACGGTTTCACCTTGCGCACCTTGGAAGGTGGTTGAGAGCTGTTCATCCAGCTGGGTTCTATCGGTCACGAACACCAGCTTGTATTGCTTAAGCTCTGGGTCGTGGCGCATTTTGACCGCCAGCATCACCATGGTCAGCGATTTCCCACTCCCCTGGGTATGCCACACCACGCCCGACTTCTCTTTACGGGTTTGGCCGGTTTTGAGCCGTTTAATCACCTTGTTTACGGCGCGGAACTGTTGATAGCGCGCAACCTTCTTAATCAAGCGGCCATCATCCGGCTCAAACAGAATGAAGTTGCGCACGATATCGAGAAAGTTCTCTGGGCTAAACATACCGGCCAATAAGCGCTGCTGCGCCGTCACCTTGGCCACTTGGTAATCGGCTGCTGGCTCGGCCACTTGCTTCAGTTCATCATCAGCGGCGTCAATCGTGGCAACAGGCAACTCGACATCGAGCTTATTGGCGAGCGGCAGCACATTATCGCTATCCTGCTGGGCAATATCTGCATCAGTCAGTGGGTAAGCGTCTTTCCAATCGCCATAGTATTGTGCGGGTGAGCTAATCGTACCGACTCGCGCCAGATCACGGCAGGTTGAGACCATCAGTTGGTTGTACCAAAACAGCTTTTCAGCCCCTTCAAACTGCTCGGGATGACGCTGATTTGCGTAACGGCGAAGTTGGTCGATGCCGTGATAAATAGGCGTGGAAATATAAGGCGATTTACACTCAATCACTGCCAACGGCAGGCCGTTAACGAAGCACACGATATCGGGGATAATGGTTTGATTGGGGCCTTCAACCTTAAACTGGTTGGTACAGATAAACTCGTTGTTGTCGATGTTATCAAAGTCCACCAGCTTAACGGTTTGGCCTTTTTTGCCTTTGCCAAGGTCTTGCTCAACTGACAGATAACCCACCATGGTTTGATAAAAGCCGTGGTTATACTCCATCAATCCCGTGCACTGCGGGTGCGTGACCTCACGGACAACCTTGCGTAAGTTCTCTTCATTGATCCACGGGTTAATGCGCTCAATCGCCTGAGTTAAGCGTTTAACCAATACCACATCGCGCAAGTAATCACGCTCTTGGTTGCTGTGCTCTGGTGCCAGCATTTTACCGGGAACGTAACGCCAACCTAGCTGGTGGAGCTGTGCAATGGTTGGGCGTTCTACCTTGTCGAATTCGTCGTTACTCATAATGCTCCCCCATGCGCGATAACAACGCGACCAAACACCGCCGCCGTCATCAGGTCTTCCCGTCCCTTGAATACCTCACGCCAGCTTATCGACTGGCCTTTGTCGCCGTCTATTCGCCCCGCTTTTCCATGGATAATGGCCTGTAACATTGCTCGTCCTTGCTAGTCGATGGCTACCCGCACCTTGCCTGTTAATAGATCCTGCATGAGGGCTTTTTTCGTATCTTTAAGTTTTGACAACTTATTTTCTGTCAATTCTAGTTTTCGAAAAACACTATCAAAAATATCTACTAACTTTTGCTGCTCTATGAGCGAAGGAACCCCAACCAACATTTTGTCTACAACGGTTATGTAAATATGCTTGATGGTTGAACCACCAGCATTCTCTAACATCTCTTGCTGATACCGGGGTGAAGCAAGTAGATAGAGAAGAAACTTGGGGATTACTCGCTCATTTGGTGTAAGAACCGCAACAGATTGATTGATGCAGCAATTACTGTCACTTACTAAAGCAACACGCCCCAATGTTCCATCTTTGGTCAACAATATATCATTGACCTGTGGGCGACTTTTACGAGTAAGCAAATTATCAAAAGCTTCTTGGGTAGTTTTACGCGCCGTACTGTACTGAACCTTAAGGTCATTAACATCTTTGGCCGTGATCATATACGGGCCGACTTCAGCCTCTGGCATTGGGTTTGTAAACCCATAAGATATAAATGTTGTGAAATTTGCGAGAGGCTCTAAATCCCACACCTTCGGAATCCGGCCGACAGGGGAATCCTTAAACTCGGTGTGTGGCTTGCCATCGACGCCGACGCCTTGGGTCAACAGCTCCTGCATCATGCCCGTTTTCAGGTCTTTGAGCTTGTCGATTTGCGCCTGTGTCTTCTCAATCACCTCATCCACAGAGGTCAGGATCTTGGCGATTTTTTGTTGTTCGGGGAGCGGGGGGAGAAGTACTTTTAGCCCCTTTATTGTTGTTGCTGATATTTCTAAAAAAGTACTCCCTGCCGCGAGATTTTCTAGCTTAGGTTTTAACCAAGATATCTGCTGATAAAGATACTCATTAAACACTTCTTCATTACATTGAAAGGACTGAAATCCCTGATTTGTTGTTAATGGAACAGTCGTAATTGCGGTGTAACCTATACTAGCCCTACTCGTCATCAGAACTGTTCCAATCGGATGCAACTTAGCTGAGCTCTTACTTAACCCTATAGTCGTTATATGTTCTTTAGTGTTGCCTAAATAGCGTCCTTTAAGCTTTGTAATTTCAGAGGGGGAAACCCAAGGTATATCCCCGCCCCAATATTCCGACTTAGCTCGTTCGGGAGTACCGCCACCTACCACGTTGCTGATATCTGATATCTTTTTAATTGACCACCCTTCAGGAACCTGATTACTCATACCCCAGCTCCTTGAGATAACTCTGCATCACGCTCTCGGCAGTAGCGACCTCATCATCCAGCTGCTTGAGTGACACTTGGTATTTATCCCACCAGCGCTCTAACTGGCTGATGATGGCGGGGGTAGCATCCTTGGCAAACTCGCGGATCTGCTCTTTGGTGCTGATATCGGTGCGGAACTGATAGTAACCCTCAGATTTCAGGGTAAACACGCGGCTGACATCGAAGCCTTGCAGGATCTCTTCTTGAATATATTCGTCTTCGACCTCGCGCACAGGCACACCACCATGGAGGATGGCGCGCACATCAAAGATCTCTGCTGGTGGCGCGGTATCGGCGTAACGGCGAATATTGAGGTTGTAGTCGTTATCGGCAATTTCTCTAATTTCAACCACTTGCGCGTAACGCTTGATGTTTTGATAGTTGTCAAAGGTGGTGACGATTTTCTCTATATCTTGCGGGCGCAGTTTGTTTTGGTTTTTGCCCTCTTCATACTCCAGCTCACCATTGATAAACAGCACCTTGCCTTTACGATCACGCGTTTTATTTTTATTGATGATCAGCAAGCAAGCGGGAATGCCTGTGCCGTAGAACAAGCCAGATGGCAAGCCAATGACGGCTTCGAGCAAGTCGTCTTCTAGAATGCCTTTACGAATCGCCTTTTCGCTGGAACCACGGAACAACACCCCATGGGGCATCACCACACCGACCATACCTTCGGCATTGGTGCTGGCAATCATATGCTGCACAAAGGCTAAGTCGCCGGCATCTTTCGGCGGCGTACCATAAGGGAAACGACCAAAGCCGTCGTTATCGCATTCGTCTTTACCCCACTTAGCCAGTGAAAATGGCGGGTTGGCAATCACCCGGTCAAAACGCATCAGCTCACCGCCTTCGGTGTGCTTAGGCTCGCGCAGGGTATCGCCCTTACGAATATCGGCACTGAGCACGCCATGCAGGAACATGTTCATCTTACAGATGGCCCAAGTATTCAGGTTCATCTCTTGGCCGAACAGCGACAGGTTAGCAGGGTTCTCACCATGGGCGGCGAGGTAGTTACGGGTTTGCACCAACATACCGCCAGAGCCGGAGGTTGGGTCGTAGATACGCATACCCGCTTTAGGCTTGAGTAAGGCCACCAGCAAAGAGACCACTTCGCTTGGGGTGTAAAACTCACCGCCCTTTTTGCCCGCGCTATCGGCAAACATTTTAATCAGGTATTCGTAGGCAGTGCCGAGCAAGTCAGGCCGCTCAAAGTCTTCATTACGCAGGCGGTGTTTGCTGAAGTGCGACAGTAAGTCACGCAGCTTTTTATCTGACAGCTTGTTTTTGATGTTGAAGTCGATAGTGACCAACACGCCTTCAAGGCTGCCGTTGTACTCTTCAATCGCTTCGGTGGCTTTATTGAGCGTTGCACCGATATCGTGTTTTAAGTCTTTCAACGCTGACCAACGGGCGCTTTTAGGCACGAAGAAGGTTTTATCGTATTCGTCTTCATCTTGCGCCAGCGCCTCGGCTTGCTCTTTGGTTTTGCCTTTACCGAGGTAATACTGCACCACGCCTTCTTGCGCCTCTTCAAAGGCGTCAGACAAGCGTTTTAAAAACATCATGCCGAAGATGTAGTCTTTGTACTCTGAGGCGTCCATATTGCCGCGCAGGATATCAGCGGCTTCCCACAGGAAGGATTCAAGCTGTTGGAGAGTGAGTTTCTGGGTCATTAATCAATACAACCTTAAAATGATTCTGAGCGTATCTTAACATCAACATGTCAGTAGACTGGAATGTACCACAGTGCGTTCACACCTTCGCACGCCAATGGTCACAAATGACGCCATCAAGGAAGGGAGTCAATAACTGGCTAAATTAATTGGTTATTTATGTCCTCATCATCTATGCCTCGTTGGCGCAGTATGTTGGCAATAGGGTCGTGCTTTGCTTATGGTTAACGGCGATTCGATAACTTATTCACCCCACGTTGCGCTACGTTAACTTACCTGCAAATCCTCATCATAAAAACGAGTGGAGGGCAGACAGCCCTCCCCAATATGGTTTAACTGTATTTGGCTTTTTGTCTTATTTCTGAGGCCTTAGGCCCGCATATTTTGCGCTGATGACCACACAAATAACATGAGCAGGGACAAGGTGTTGTGACACATATACCTAAAGCCTTAACAGAATTACCTGCAACGCTCCCCCAATAGCGTTTACGCACACACTGCAAACGTTGTTGATGATGACGCCTTAAGGCACGAGACATATCTTTCATTGAATAAACTCCGATTGGCATTACCTAAATCGGGCGGCCACTCCTTCGAGTGACCGCCACAGCCTGTATCGAGATTCTGTTAACTTATTCATACTGTTATCCCTTAGATCCAATGGCTATGTTTGGCCATTTTTCTTTCGATTTCTGAGGCTGTTGGAGAGGAATAAAGCCTCATACTCAATGAGCATAACGTTTCCCTGGCCTCCAGGTATTAGCTGGGTCACTTTTCTATGTTTAGTGTCGTGCCACCTTCTTCGCCGTAACGGGTGCCATGGTGCCAAGTGGCCAAGTTGCGTTTAATACCACCCTCAAAGCTCTGCTTGCCCTTGAGCGCTCATCAGCCTATGAGTCAATCACCGACTAGCTGCCATTTGCCACTCTGGGCTTCTTCCTGTGACAACAAAACCTTATCATGGGTTTCGAATGCCTTTTGCTCAAAATTGGCCTTCTGATTAATCATTTTCTTTTCGCCGGATATAGTTAGGGTTTGTCTAACCTCACCATCACAAATCAGGTTGAGTTTCTTGCCAATAACATCAAAATCCTTCTCATAACCGGCGCAAGCCAAGATTGTAACTCCTCCCGGTAGTTCAAATTTTTCCTGAACATTCATTTTCATCTTCACAGCGAACACCTTTCCATATTTAAGACTATGGCATTGACGATTTTTTCAGCGCCCCATAACTGGCTCAGCAAGTACGCAAGATTGAAAGTGAATACAGTGACCTTTCACCGAATTTAAGACCATGACATTGACGAAATTTCAAATACACTGGGGGGCAATGGAGACCTCTACATGAAAAACGATATACCAACAACAAAAGCGGGTAGTTAACATCAATCTGAATTTAACATTGATATTAACTGTACTACTCAGTCCCGAACCGACTTGCTCCACACCAGTCCTTGGGGGATGAATGGGTCAACGACCGGCTGCTCCATTCCAGCATGGATCCCCAAGTTGGTCAGCGCAACAGCAAACTCGGCATAATGGCCACGAACAGTGCCGCTTTCTTCGCCGTAACGGGCGCCATGGTGCCAAATGGCCAAGTTGCGTTTAATACCATCTTCAAAGCTCAGCGCATCTTTGTGAATGATCCCCCACAGCGCCAGATGCAGGGTAAAGTAATTGCTGCGGAAGGTAATTTTTTTGCTGGGCTTGGCGGTGTATTCATCCAGACGTTTTTGGCAATGGGCACTGGCTTTATCATGGTCGCCGTTAAACCAGGCTTTTAGCGCATGCACCAAATCATCTGCAGTATCCGGTTTGGGGTTGCCGGGAAAGTGCCCTTCCGGGTACAGCAAGCAGGCTTCTTTGGCGATAGCCAGCTCACCGGCGGCCATGGCATAGTTGAAACAACTGGCGACATTGATAGCTTGATTTCCTCGAGACACCTTTTCGCCGATAAACTCCGGGTCTTGGGGAGCAAAAGCCATTTTAAGTGGTCGTAACTGATACTCAGCGGCTTTTTTGAAAGCGGCCTTGGCTTCATCAAATTTTTGGTTCAATGCGTAGGACATAGCCAGACTGGCATAGTCAAAACCACGGCCCCAGTAATAACCTTCTTTCTTAGAATCTTGATAAAAGCCAGCTTCATCCAATGCCTTGGCTCGAGCAATGGTTTCCAAATCGATTTCTAGTTCACTGGCAAGCTGCTCTGCCGAGAGTTGCGGGATTTTTTTTGTCATGGTTATTTGTTTCCTTTCAATGCTTTTAATCCATCGGCAAAGGTGCTCTTGACCGTATCAAATTCAGGGATGGTGAACTCTTGCTTCGCCCCGTCTTTAGGCGGCAGCAGGTTACCTTTATCGTCTTGCCAAAAATAACGCACCTGACCGCTTTCAGTGTTGGTGAATATCGCCAGGTGATTCTTCTCACCATTCTTGTCAAGGATGCTTTGCCACAGCGCCTGCTCTTTTTGTTGATAGGGACCGCCCTTACGGTTGGATGCTTGACCGACTTTGGGGGCTTTTCTCTTCATCCTTCTTGCCCAGCGCTTGTTTTTGTCATCGGATCCTTGTCGCTCTCCAAATTGATTGCGGCTGAGGCTAGTACTATCGCTGTTGTAACCTTTGTGCTCAATCTCAACCAGACCGCGCTTTTTACAATCCATCATATTGTCGCAGCCGTGATAACGGTGGATAAAGCCCTCATTTTGCTTTAGTCCCAAGTCCTTGTATACCTGCTCGGCACCATATTGTCCCAGGGCTTCACTCAGGGCATTAGGGGATTTGGTGTTGATTTGGGATAGGATTTTACCGGCTTCTTCTTTGAACTCGGCCAAGTCAGTGACAAGCTTCTTGCGATTGGTGGCAGCCTCAAGCACCAATAGTGCGGCTTCATAACCAACAAACGATTGTACTGCTTCCGCTCCGGCCAACTCATTATCCGCAAGTAGCAGAGTTGGATTACCCCGATAGCGTTCCCCTAATTCTTCCGGAGTCAGGATTTGGCCTGTCGCTTCATCTTTGGCTTGAATGATCCCTTTATCGGCCAGCCACTCGGCTTGTGATGCGCGTTGCTCGTCAATGTAATCATTAATGACCTGTTTAGCACCGCCCATCATGGCGTTAATAGCTTTGGTTATCCCGGTTTCTTTCAGCTCGGCCGGGGCTTCCAGTGCTGGGGTGATGTAGGGCTCTACAATGGGCTCAGAGGCTTTGGAATAGTTGCCATGCCCGAACTGAGGCCGGGGAGGTAAACGCTTGACGCGTTCCCTGAAAGTGGTCGATACAAAAGGGCTTATATCACCGAAAAACAGAATAGTGTCAAATCCATCTTCCCAGTCTCCCAATAGAAGAAAATCGCCAGAATCCAACCGCCAAGAGAGCCGCTCAACGATAGACTCAATTTGGTGTACCCCCTGGAAATATGTGATACCAGAATCTCGTAGGAAGGTATCAATACCAAAGACGGTTTCATAAAATCCCGGACGACGGCTCAGATATTCGCGGATATATTTGGCCGCCTTATCCGGTTTGACGATTTTGGGTATATCTTCCTGGTAAGCGTCACGGAAATGCACTATTCGCATGCTTCGACTCCTTGAGCATTTATCTTTCTTCCCTGACCCGTTTGACATGCCAAATCGGGAGAATCATTCCGCATACTAAAGCCTGCAAGCTCATTAGGCGATAGTTTTGGCGACGAATACGAAAATTCTCACATCATTGGGCGAATGGTGAGCTAGACGACGATAACCTGAATTTGGTGGCGGCTCATGACCATGCACAGTGAACCTAGCTGGAGCAATCAGGCCCATTTAAAGGCTATGCAGTAGCTGGATGCTAACGACCGCTTCGATAACGATTGAACAAGGGAACCACCGGGTAATCGAGAAAAAATACAGTATGATACTGTATTTACTCTCCCCACAAAGGCACAACCATAGTCGCTATTTGATGCCGGTAGAGATAGGCACAATCCCCACTCTCAGGCCAAAGGGTTTAAACAATCGGTCGAGAATATCAGTCTTATAGCTCCCCCGATCGTTCTCAACATCAGAGAGGGTCTTGCGTGACACTTTAGCCAAATTTGCATACTCGTCTTGGGTTAGGCCTAAAACCTCAATACGTAAAGTTTTAAGAGCTTGCCCTTGAGTAAGTTCTCCGCGTAATAGCCTTTGGGTAACGCCTTCGATGGCCTTACGTCTCTCAACAGTACTCACCCTCCCGCTATGCTTGGAAGCGCGTTGGGGAGGGGGAGCTTGCTTTGCGTGAGTCTCTTCAGCGTCTAGTGAGAGCTGATATTGTGACGCTTCAATTACAACGTCACCAGCTTGCCGACGATTAGCTCTAAGACGAGCAATAGCCTCTTTAGCAGACTCAAGGGTAGATGTTTTATCACTCATACCAATCCCCACCTTGTTAGCTTGTCTTCGATATAAGTAAAGCCAATCGCAGGCATATCGATAATCCGTTCCGGTACACCACGCGCAATTAAGCGCTGCTTCAAGTTAAAACATTGCTGGGCGGAGAGCTTTAATGCTGCCATTAACTCTTGAGCAGGCACCAAATCGGCCAACGAATCGGCAATACCTTGAAAGTCATACTCACCCCCAACTTCGAGCGGTGCTTGCCACTTTGTGGTTCTGGCTACCCCTTCAGGATCAGCCTTCATTGGTGCAAAGTCATAGACAGGGGCAAGCTTTATCCAACCATCACCTTTAAGAAATGCGGTATTACGCCCGTGGTTATCGCTGTTACCAAATAGGATATTGAGTAAGTCTCTCTGAACCCACTCAAGCACAAAAGCCTGAATATCAAACTGATAACCTTGCTCTAAGACCATATGGCTATGAGTGATCTTGTGGACGAGCGTTCTTATGGTTTGCTCATGATCTAAGGTAACTCCGGCAGCTTTACCCAGTATCGAGTAAACCGATTCCATCGCGTAACGCTGCTGGCCGAGTTCATTGAAATAAATATCAAAACGCGGCAGCCACAATGATGGATAGGAATGGCCCTCCTCGAGTCGCATATTGGCCGTTGGAATAGTCTCAAAGCCCATTTCTGCCAACTCGTGGTAATAGTGGTACTCTGCTCGCAAGATGTCACAATCAACGGGTGAACGTGAGCCTCTTGGGTATTTCACCAAATAATGCAGGTCTCGGTTTTGTTGGTCGTCCTGATAGCTATCAATCCAGATGTTTTGCTCATCGTCACAACGTAACAGCAACTTGGGCGCTTCCCCGCCAGCTCCTGTTGCACCACCAGCAGCAGCGCCTCGGTATTGTGCGTAATCCAGAAAATCAGCCGCGCGATTTTTAACGTCATCCACGGTGAATGTCAGCCTGTCAGCAATGACTGAGCGCTCAGGCAATGATTCCTTGACCCGTAAATTACCTACCGGCGCGATAGTGCCAAACTTTAACAGGATAAAATTTTGCTCATCTAAGCTCAGATCTGCGATATCGAGATACTTAAGCCAGTAGCGGCGACTTGCACCGCTAGGCATGATGTCATCGAGGAAACAAAGCCACCCCGGCTCATCAAAAAACAGGCTGACAGGGTGGTTTATCGAAACGGCATGCATGTCGTCTTTATTGAGCTCTGCCAGGGCATAATCTTGCTCGTAATCTAATGAAGTAAGCCGATAATGACCTTGTTCGCTGTTTGGAAAAGAGAGCTTTGCAATATCTATCCATTGGCTATTGATAAAAGCCTGAATGGTTAAATGTTCCATGAGCGCTCCTAAAGACATTATGAGTAACTAAGTACTCATTAAATCCAAAAAAAGACAGATAATGAGTAACTAATTACTCAAATTCTACTTTAGCCTAGAAGATATACAAAGCTTTTATAAGCAATAAACAACAATAAGCTTAAATCAATAGACAAATGCCATTAAGCGAATGCCCGATACCCTTCCCATGAGGCGGGCGTGATTGTGCTTACCCAGAGATCCAGCGCGGCACGCTTTTCGTTCATGTACTGACTGCGGTTATAGATCCCCTCAACCCCACTTATCGTGTGTCCCAAGAGGTGTTCAACCACATGAGGCAATATACCAAGGTCATTCAAACGAGTTGCCAAGGTGCGTCGTAAATCATGCAGAGTCCACTTTTCATCATGGTCTAGACGCTTCCAAATATTGCTACCTAACATACTGACAGCCTCCGGTTTCTTCAATTCACCAAGCAAGTAGCCACTCTTCTGGTTTTTAGCTTTAAGCTGTAACAACCACGGACGCAATGCGTCAGGGATGGGGCGAAGGATGATTTCTGAGTTTTTACTGTTATCACGTGGAATAGTCCAAAGCCCTTTATCAAAGTCCCACTCATCCCATGTTGATAAACGGACTTCTTGCGTTCGAGCACCAAAGACCAGCAACAACCAGATCAAATCAGCGTAATAGCGATTGCACTTACGTGTTTGGATAAAAGCGATCAAGTCGTTGAGCTCAACCTCAGATAACACCCGGTCTTTCTTACGTTGCTTGGCACCCACATCAGGAATTGTCAAATCTTCAAGCTCACGACTAACCGCGTATCGTCTTACTCGACAAAACCTTAAAGCTTGCTTGGCATTCTGGAAGACATAGCCAGCAGCAACTGGCGCCGGACGTTGTTTACGCTTTGGTACACCACGACGTATGCGGTCAAAACATTCTAGCCAATGTCTGGTTTCTGTTTGCTCCAGCGGCAAATGGCCAATGTAGGGATAAATATGCTTTTCAAACTGAGCTCGATGGCGAGCGGCATTGACACGATTATCATTAGCATAGTTAACAAACCAATAATCGATGGCCTCTTGAACGGTTACAGGTTGTAAAGTGGCTTGTCGTTCAACCTGTCGTTGGAGTTTTGGGTCGTACCCGTCGGCCAACCACATACGACATTGCATAGCGATGTCCCTAGCTTTCACTAACGAAATTTCCGGGTAATCACCTAAATCTATTCGCTTATTCTTACCATCAACCTTATAGCGAAACTGCCAACGAATTTTTCCTTGCAACGAGACTCGAGCACCCAGCCCTTCACCATCAGAAAGGGTCTTAATACTCTCCTGAGGTTTATTCAAAAGAACCTTCAAATGTTTGTCGTATAACTTGCCCATGTCGACCTCTTTTTCTGGGGTACATGAAGCAATTCCATGTACCCCCACATGTACCCCGAGTTAACCATAAGAACCAAAACAACTCAATACAAACATGAACAAGAAAAGAAATAAAATAACATAAATTCAATAGGTTAAACATGCAACCCAGGACAACAAAAAACGTGCCAAAACGTCGTTTTATATCATACGGCATGAACTGATAACCAGTTCGCTAGATGCTGTAACTAAAAAGGTTTACCCATAAAACGGTAAGCCTTTTTTGTTTTACCCTCCATAAAGACACTATATTGTTGATCGCCACCGACTTATCAAAGTAACACGGATAAAAATCAGCCCGATTGTTGTACCATGGAGTCTCAGTTGCAGAGGCGATATCGAATAAGGCATCACAGCATCGGCCCGGTCTGATTGACATCGGCGACTGACATCTTTAAAACGTCACCCAACTTGGCGATAGCGCTACGAGACACAGCAAGGACATGGACTGATGAGACAGCTTATAGGAAATTTCTTCTCGGTAGTTTGGCGAGTTCTCGCTGCCGTTTTTGGCCACTGGCAAGCTCCGCCCTGGATGCATTGGTGCATAAAGCATCCCTTTAAAGCCTTGGGAAGCCTAATGCTGCTATCTGTACTGACTGTGCTTTGCTGGGGCGGCTGGTATTGGTACCAGAATTTACCCAAGCCCTATACCCTGCACTATACGCTCAAGGCGCCGCGGCTGACCGATTACCACCAGGCCAAACCTCAGGTCGCTCCCTTGACCCTGACCTTCAGTGGTTCGGTCGCGCCTTTGGATGTCATAGGCAAACCTGTCTCCAAGGGCGTCAGTCTCAGCCCCCAACTCGCCGGACAGTGGCGCTGGGCCAGTGACAAACATCTGCAATTTACTCCGGATAACGACTGGCCGATTGCGGAAAAGTTCGCGGTCAGCCTGGATAAGAAACAACTGCTGGCAGACCATATCTTACTGGATAAATACCAGAGCGAATTCAGCACAGCCGCCTTCACGGCCACCATCTCTGAGGGGCGCCTGTACCAGGATCCGGCCCAGCCGAGTATTCAAAAGCTGGTCGCCACCCTGGCCTTCAGCCACCCGGTGGACACGGCTTCGGTCAAACCTCAACTGGCGATATTGCTGAGCCCCGGCTTGACCTACAGTGGCAATGGCGACACCGAAGTCACCTTCGATGACAAGCATCTGTTCGCTTACATACATTCTCCTGCGCTCGCCACGCCACTGGAGCAGAGCACTGTAACCCTGGAAGTCAGCAAAGGGATCCAGGCGGCCAGCGGCGGCAACAAGGCCGGCAAGAGCCAATGGCAAGTAGAGGTTCCCGGCCGTTATCAGCTGAGCTTTAAACAGGCTCAGGTCAACTTCGCCTACAACGACAAGGATGAACCCGAGCCGGTACTGACAATGGAAAGCTCACGTCCGGTCAACGACGAAGCGCTTCAAGGCAAGGTACATGCCTGGTTGCTGCCAGTGAAAAATCCCAAGGGAAGCCGTCACTGGTATCAGGAAAATGTCACCGAACAGGTACTGGCCAAGGCCGACAAGCTGACCTTGACCCAGATCCCCGGTGCCGAAGGCCTCAACCAGTTGCACAGCTTCAAGCTGAAAGCTCCGGTCGATCGCTACGTGGCGGTAATGGTGGATAAGGAAGTCGAGGGCCAAGGGGGTTATCTGTCCCGCGATGCCGTGCTGACTGTGCTGCGAATGCCGCAATATCCCAAGGCGCTCAACTTCCTCGGCGAAGGCTCCTTGCTGACTCTGGACGACGATCAACGCCTCGGCTATTTGGCCCGTGGGGTGCAAAAGGTGCAGATTGAGGTCGCCCAGCTACTGCCTGATCAGCTCAATGCCCTGATAGATCAAAGCTCGGGCAGCTTTGCCGAGCCCTACCTCAACAACACAGATTTCGACCGTTTGGTTACCCGTCAGGTGTTCAAGCAACAGCTTGCCGGGCGCGATCCCAGCAAGACGCTCTACGGCAGCGTCGACCTCAAGCCCTTCTTCAAGGACAAGCGCGGCATCTTTGTGGTCAAGCTGACTCCGGCCGATGAAAGAGACAGCCAAACCTTCGACTATTACCAAACCGAGGCCCACGATCTGCGCTTTGTGGTCGTGACAGATCTGGGCATACTCGCCAAACGTAGCCGTGATGGCAGCCAAGATCTGTTCGTGCAATCCCTCGGTAAGGGGACTCCGGTGGCCGGCGCCCGGGTGGCCGTCATCGGCCGCAACGGTTTGCCGGTAGCCGAGGCTTTAACAGATGAACGCGGTCACGCAAGCTTTGCCAAGCTTGGCGATCTGCGCCGGGAAAAGACCCCGCTCTACTATCGGGTCGAAAAAGATGGCGATCTCTCCTTCTTGCCGCTGGCTGATTGGCGTCGCCAGCTCAATCTGTCCCGTTTCGATACCGGCGGCAGCTATGAGAGCGACGATCCCGGCGCCCTGAGAGCCTACCTCTTCACCGACCGCGGGCTGTATCGCCCCGGTGAGACGGCCCATATCGCCAGTTTGGTGCGGGGGCAGGACTGGAGTACCGCCCTGGGTGGCCTGCCGGTGAAAATGCAGATCACCGACCCCCGCGGGGTAACCGTGCTGGATCGCACCTTCAAACTCGATGGCAGCGGCTTTGACACCCTGGACTTCAGCGCCGGCGAAACCGCGGTTGCCGGTGACTATCTCGCCACTCTGTCCCTCATCAAAGACAGATACCGCCTCACGCGTCTCGGTGATGTCACCTTCAAGGTGCGTGACTTCGAGCCGGATCGCATCAAGGTGCGAGTCTATTTGGGCACCGACTTGGGCACCGACAAGCAGTTTGAAGGCTGGCGCAAACCGCAGCAACTCAAGGCCGAGGTCTTGGCCGAGCAACTCTTCGGTGGCCCGGCGAGCGATCGCCGAGTCAGCGGCGAGATGGTGCTGTCACCAACCGATATCAGCTTCAAAGCCTGGCCCGGCTATCGCTTTGGGGTATTGGGCAAGCTCAAGGAATCGTTCCGCGAAGACTTGAGCGAAACCACCACAGACGGCGAAGGCAAGGTCAGCCTGGACTTAGCGCTGGACCGCTTTGCCGGCAGCACTTACAAGCTGCACTTGCTGGCTCGGGTATTTGAAGCCGGTTCAGGCCACGGTGTCAGCGCCCAAAACCAGCTACTGGTATCCGATGCCGACTGGTTACTGGGCTACAAGAGCGATGGCGATCTGGACTTCATCAGCAAAGACGGCAAGCGTGTGCTCAACCTGCAAGCCGTTGGCCAGGACCTTCAAGGTGTGGTTACCGAGCTCAAAGTCGAGCGTATCGCCCGGCGCTGGGTGTCTGTGTTGGTGAAACAGAATGACGGCACCTACCGCTATGAATCGCGCCGCAAAGACAAACTGCTGGGCAGCACTGCCCTGAGTCTGGCCGCAAGCGGGGGCCAATTGGAACTCGACACCAGGGAGCCGGGTGACTACCGCCTGCGACTGCTGGATGAAAACGGCCGCCAGTTGAACCAAATAGATTACAGCGTTGCCGGCAGCGGCAACGCCAGTCGCACGCTGGAGCGCAACGCCGAGCTGGAACTGACGCTAAACAAGGCAGAATATCTGCCGGGTGAAAGCATTCAGGTAGCGATTCAGGCCCCTTACAGCGGCGCCGGACTCATCACCATAGAGAGAGACAAGGTTTACGCCTTCAAATGGTTCAAGGCCGACAGCACCCGTTCGTTGCAGAGCATTACCCTGCCGCAAGGCATTGAGGGCAATGCCTATATCAATGTGCAGTTCCTGCGGGCACCGGACTCGGAAGAAGTCTTTATGAGCCCGCTGTCCTATGCCGTGAAACCCTTTAAGGTGGATCTCGGGGAGCGACGTCAGGCCATCGCCCTGAGCCTGCCGGAAAAGGTTAAACCCGGGACGCAACTGGATATCGACCTCAAGCTGCCAAGCAAAGCCAGAGTCGTGGTATTCGGGGTTGATGCCGGTATTTTGCAGGTGGCCCGCTATGAAACGCCGGATCCACTGGCGCACTTCTTCGACAAGAAGGCTCTCAGCGTAGATTCGAGCCAAATTCTCGACCTGCTGCTGCCGGATCTCAAGGTGCTGATGCGCCAGGCCGCCCCCGGAGGTGACGCCGCAGCGCTGCTGGCAGCCAACCTCAACCCCTTCAAGCGCAAGCGCGCCAAGCCTGTGGTCTACTGGTCGGGTATTCGTGAGTTGGCCGCCGGAGAGCAGCGGCTGCAATATACAGTGCCCGATAGCTTCAACGGCAGTATCCGCTTCTTTGCCGTCAGTGCCACCGAGAGCGGCATAGGCACCAGCGAGGCCAGTGTCGCGGTCAAGGCGCCTGTGGTGATGAGCCCCAATGTGCCGGCTTTCCTGGCACCCGGCGACAGCGCCGATGTGACTGTGGGACTCTATAACACAGAAGCCGAGGCGCAGGATGTTACCCTGACCCTCAGCCTGAGCGGCGCCCTTCGCAGCGACTTGCAACCGCAGCAATTCCATATCGAACCGGGCCGTGAAACCACGGCGCACTTTGCCGTCAAGGCAGGCGAAAATCTGGGTCAAGGGGAGCTCCACTGGAAGCTCGCCACCAGCGAAGGCGAGCTCAAGATCAGTGAGAGCATCTCGGTACGGCCGTTAACGCCCCACCGTTTGACCCTGGCCACGGCTGTGCTCGACCGCGCCGAAGCCAAGCTCCAACTTGACCGTCAGCTGTTTACGCCGTTCAGCAAGGTGGAAGCGGCCCTCGGCAACAGCCCGCTGGTTTGGGCTCAGGGGCTGAGCCACTATCTGGACAACTATCCTCACGCCTGTACCGAGCAGTTGGTATCCAAAGCCGTACCGGCGCTGCTGCTGGGCAAGCCCCAGGATAATCTCAATGACTTTAACCAACTCATTGGCCAGTTGCGTAGCCGCCAGAACAGCAGCGGCGGCTTCGGTCTCTGGGCCGCCAACCCGATAGTCGAGCCTATGGTGGCCTTGTATGTGGTAGACATGCTGCTGGACGCCAAGGCCCAGGGTTACCCCGTGCCCCAGGATCTACTGGACAAGGCCAACAGCTATCTATCGAGCGTGAGCTCCGGCCCCAGCAGCGGCCTGGATGAGCTGCGCGAGCGTGCCTATGGCGCGTATCTGCTGGCCCGCCAGGGGGTGCAGGTGAGCGGCGCCCTGGCCGACATCCGCGAGCGTTTGCAGCGCTACTATCCCAAGGATTGGCAAGCAGACATCGCCAGTGCCTGGCTGGCCGCCAGCTTTACCCTGATGCAGCAGCAACAATTGGCCGAGCCGCTGTGGCAAGCGCAGGAGTGGCAGCTGCTTGAGGATAAGCCCCAGCGCCTCGGCCTCTACCTGGATCCCATGGTGCACGATGCCCAGCTGCTGACACTCATCGCCCGTCAGGCGCCACAGCGCCTGGATGACCTGCCGGAACAGTTGCTGCCGCGCATGGGCCAGTGGCTCAGCGAGCAGCGTTACAGCTCGCTGTCTGCCGGTACTCTGGTGCGGGCGCTGACCGCTCTGGATAACTCCCGCGGCGATCAGGGGCTGGCCATGCAAGCCTTGGTCGATAAGGCCTGGCAGGCACTGAGTCTACCCAAGGCTAAGCTGCCCCTCGGCAGTGAAGAGGTGAAATACCAGAAAACCGGCACTAATGATGCCTTCTATCTTCTCAGCCAGCAGGGATTTGACCAAAGCCCGGCCAAGCCTTTCAGCCAGGGGCTGGAGGTGAGCCGCGACTATCTGACCCTGGAGCAGCAACCTCTTGGCAAGGTCAAGGTCGGGGATGAATTCCTGGTCAGGCTGCGGCTGCGCGCCACAGATATGGACAAGTTGCAGCAGGTGGTAGTAATAGATCTGCTGCCCGGCGGCGTGGAGCCGGTTTATCGTGACAAGGATGACAGCTTCGATGGCTGGCAGCCGCCTGTGGGGATGGCTCAGCACAGCGACTGGTCGCCACAGTGGCTCAATGTACGTGAAGACCGCCTGGTGCTCTACGGTACCGCCTGGCGCGATGCCAAAACCTTTGTCTACAAGGTACGGGCCACCAATGTCGGCCAGTTCCAGGTGCCGCCCGCCTACGCCGAGGGGCTGTATGATCCCCTGGTTCAGGCTCAGGGCCCAAGTGGTGAGTTGGTGATCGAAGCGCCATGAAACGCCGCTATTTGTGCCTGCTGGCCCTGGCAGCCTTGCTGCTGGGGCTGAGACTCTGGCCGGCACAACCTTTTTCAAAGCTGGCGCCCAGCTCCCGCATGGTGTTGGCCGCCGATGGCAGTCTGCTGCGGCTGACGCTGGCCAGTGATGGCCAGTATCGGCTCTGGCAACCCCTGGAAGGGGTTTCAGACAACATGGTGCAAGCCATCTTGCTCAAGGAAGACCGCTATTTTTACTTCCACCCCGGCATCAACCCGGCGGCCACCGCCAGGGCGATAGTCGCTACCTATCTTAAGGATGATCGCCAGGGCGCTTCGACCCTGACCATGCAGCTGGCCCGGCGGGTTTACAACATCAACAGCCGCCAGGTTGCCGGGAAATTGCAGCAGATGCTGGCGGCGCTCTGGTTGGAGCTGCGTTACTCCAAGCATGATATTCTTGAGGCCTATCTCAATCTGGCGCCCATGGGCGGCAATATTGAAGGTGTTGGCGCTGCCAGCCGCATCTACTTTCATAAAGACGCCGGTGAACTTTCACTCAGTGAAGCCCTCAGCCTGGCGGTCATGCCGCAAAGCCCGGCGCGCCGCGCCCGCTTCGGTGCCGACTTTCAGGATGCCCGCGACCGTCTGGCGTTGCTCTGGCAACAAAGCTATCGCGACGATCCCCGCAACAACGGCCTGTTGACCCTCACCGCCATCGGCCATGACCGCACTGAGCTGCCATTTCTGGCGCCGCACTTCAGCCGCCGCCTGCTGCGGGATAATAGTGACACCCTAATTCACAGCACCCTGGACATCAGCCTGCAGACCTTGCTGGAGCGGCGCCTTGGGCTGTATATCGAAAGCCAGCGCCATCTGGGGGTCAAGAATGCCGCCGCAATCTTGGTGGACAGCCGCGATCAGAGCATCAAGGCCTGGATAGGCTCGGCAGACTTCTTCGATACCGATATCCAAGGGCAGGTGGACGGCGTCACCGCCCGCCGCTCGCCGGGCTCAACCCTGAAACCATTTCTGTTTGGCCTGGGCATAGATCAGGGGCTTATACACCCGCTGAGCATACTCAAGGATGCGCCCACCGCCTTTGGCAGTTTCCAACCGGAGAACTTTGACCACAGGTTTACCGGCCCCATCAGCGCCCACGACGCCCTGGTCAAGAGCCGCAATCTGCCGGCCGTGTGGCTGGCAGGACAAGTGAACCAACCCAATCTCTACGGCTTTCTGCGCCAGGCCGGCATTCAGGGGCTCAGGGGTGAAAGTCATTATGGTTTATCCCTCGCGCTGGGCGGCGGCGAGCTGACCATGGCGGAGCTGGCGCGGCTGTACCTGATGCTGGCGAGCCAGGGCCATGACTACCCGCTGCGGGATCAACAAAGCCAGCCCATCAGCCCGCAAGGAAAGAGCTTGCTGAGCCCTGCCGCCGCCTTTATGGTGCGGGACATACTCAAGGACAACCCCCGCGCCGACGGCCTGCCCGGCAGCAACTGGACAGTGGCCTGGAAAACAGGCACCTCCTGGGGGTATCGCGATGCCTGGAGCGCCGGTATCACAGGCCCCTATGTGTTGGTGGTCTGGGTGGGTAACTTCGATGCCACCCCCAACCCGGCCTTTGTCGGCGTCCGTACCGCCGGGCCCCTGTTCTTCGCCCTCAGCGATGCCTTGCAGGGCGCGCTGCCCGGCACGGCCGACATGGCCAATACGCCACCGGATACGGTGAAAAAGGTAGCCTTCTGCGCCGCCTCCGGCGAGCTGCCCAACCCTTGGTGCCCCAAATTGGTCGATGGCTGGTATATCCCGGGAGTTTCCCCCATCAAGATCTCCAACTTGCATCGCCCCGTGTGGCTGGATAACAAAACCGGCGCCGCCGTCTGCCCGCCCTACGACTCGGCAATTCACCACCAGGAGGTGTTTGCCTTCTGGCCATCAGACTTGGCGGCCCTGTTCGAACAGGCAGGTTTACCCCGCAGGAGGCCGCCGGAGCTTCCGGTCGCCTGCAGCCAAAGAGTCGCGGTCAGCTACTCGGCCCCGCTTATCCGCTCCCCGTTGAAGGGCGTCACCTACAGCCTGCGCCAAAGCGTGGCGAATGAACACATCGCCCTCAAGGCCGACGCCGCCTCCGACAGCCAAATACTCTACTGGTTTGCCGGTAACAGCCTGCTCGGCCAGAGCCTGCCGGGCCAAACCCTGGAATGGCGCCCGCCCAGAGCAGGACGCTTCCAGTTATCGGTCAGCGACGACAAAGGCCGCAGCGCCAGCAGACTACTTCGAGTAGATATGCTGCCTTGAGCCGGGCCGCTATTTAGATCACCTCAGTTTCGGCCTCTTCAGCCCCACAAATGCAGGACGTTCGGATTTTGCTGGGGCCGAGTGATAAATCCCCGTTGTGGAGGGAGCACGGCAAGGTTCAAGGGTAATTCACCAGAAAACCTTTCTACGCTGCCTGAGCGGCAGTGAACTGTATTGAAAAAGGGATTTAAAATCCCTCGCTTTTCTAAGCTATCTAGGCGGCAGTGAACTGCGGTAGGCACCATAGTAGGGATGGAGTCGATTTCTAAGCTGCCTGGGCGGCAGTGAACACTGTCAGTTAATTGAACTGGAACCGTGTAGTTTTCTAAGCTGCCTGGGCGGCAGTGAACTCAGGATGCTCAACGGCGCCGGAACCCCAAACTTTCTAAGCTGCCTGGGCGGCAGTGAACTTTCTGCTGCAGTGTTCCTGGGGGAGATCTACTTTCTAAGCTGCCTGGGCGGCAGTGAACGATATCAGCAACATGCTGATTGTCGATACTCATTTCTAAGCTGCCTGGGCGGCAGTGAACTACTGATGAAGACAGAGCCAAGCGCATGGAATTTTCTAAGCTGCCTGGGCGGCAGTGAACCAAGTTCGGCTTAATCATCCCGGCCCTGCTGATTTCTAAGCTGCCTGGGCGGCAGGGAACGCTTCATTGAATGAGTCATTCCACGGTTCTTTTTTCTAAGCTGCCTGGGCGGCAGGGAACGTGACAACTGGAGCTGGCGTAACTACCACTTTTTTCTAAGCTGCCTGGGCGGCAGGGAACCCGTTGCATGGCGCCGTTCTGCCAGTTGGCCATTTCTAAGCTGCCTGGGCGGCAGGGAACAACAGGCTGTGTGCCGGAAGAAATGACCCAGTTTTCTAAGCTGCCTGGGCGGCAGGGAACGCTATGACCGCATTTGCGTTAGAAACCTGCATTTTCTAAGCTGCCTGGGCGGCAGGGAACCTACCCATGCGTTCCAGAAAACAATCACGACTTTTCTAAGCTGCCTGGGCGGCAGGGAACATGCAAGAGCCTGTCGCGCACTCTGGCGGACTTTTCTAAGCTGCCTGGGCGGCAGGGAACACCAAGTCGCGTAAAAGGCGGTATTGAATACTTTTCTAAGCTGCCTGGGCGGCAGGGAACATCAATTGTGGACTGTAGCACGATATCCAAACTTTCTAAGCTGCCTGGGCGGCAGGGAACGGTATACAGGAGTATTTGACATACCGTTGTTTTTTCTAAGCTGCCTGGGCGGCAGGGAACGATGTGAGTTATCTACGCTGGTGCCTGAAAACTTTCTAAGCTGCCTGGGCGGCAGGGAACAGCACCTTTTACAACTCAGTCAACGCCTTGAATTTCTAAGCTGCCTGGGCGGCAGGAAACAACAAGTTTTCTCGGTTGCCAGCTCTACGAATTTTCTAAGCTGCCTGGGCGGCAGGGAACGTAAAACAAACTTTTTCACCGGGAGGCTTAGGTTTCTAAGCTGCCTGGGCGGCAGGGAACAGTAAAACCCGCCACGGTCGCCCAACAAGCAATTTCTAAGCTGCCTGGGCGGCAGGGAACTACTGATTGATTGCATTGCGAATGAACCTGGCTTTCTAAGCTGCCTGGGCGGCAGGGAACTTCTTTTCTACCGGCTTGCCGCCTTTGGCTTTTTTCTAAGCTGCCTGGGCGGCAGGGAACCAAATGGAGGAAGCCCTCAGAACGCTGGAGAATTTCTAAGCTGCCTGGGCGGCAGGGAACCTTATGAGGCGGTTGAGCGCTCATTCTCTGCATTTCTAAGCTGCCTGGGCGGCAGGGAACATCATTGCAGATAAAATGCTATCTGATGAAAATTTCTAAGCTGCCTGGGCGGCAGGGAACTTGAGCCGCTTGATTTCCGCTTTCACGTAACTTTTCTAAGCTGCCTGGGCGGCAGGGAACGTAAAAAACCGCCCGGGCGGCGGTTTTTTGTCTTTCTAAGCTGCCTGGGCGGCAGGGAACCTGTCGAGTCTGATGGTCAAACCGATTGGGTCTTTCTAAGCTGCCTGGGCGGCAGGGAACGGCAGGGCAGAGCGACACATCTTCACCTAGACTTTCTAAGCTGCCTGGGCGGCAGGGAACGGTTACTTGGTATCATAATCAGAGCTACATGATTTCTAAGCTGCCTGGGCGGCAGGGAACTTTGGCGAGTGCTGACTCGGCAACATCTTCAGTTTCTAAGCTGCCTGGGCGGCAGGGAACAATAACGCGAAGCCAGCAAGCGACAGCGAGCATTTCTAAGCTGCCTGGGCGGCAGGGAACTATATTCTGGTGTCAATAGTAACGCCCAAAGATTTCTAAGCTGCCTGGGCGGCAGGGAACATTATCAAACCTAATGGCGCTATTGTTATGACTTTCTAAGCTGCCTGGGCGGCAGGGAACACTATCGTCGTGATATGGGTCTGCGCTCAGAATTTCTAAGCTGCCTGGGCGGCAGGGAACTATTATACCTTTCAGGGTATATTCTGACTGTCTTTCTAAGCTGCCTGGGCGGCAGGGAACTTGTACACGTTTAATCCACCGCCTGCACTTGTTTTCTAAGCTGCCTGGGCGGCAGGGAACCAATCGCACGGCCTGACTCCGGCCTGATTGACTTTCTAAGCTGCCTGGGCGGCAGGGAACGTGAAGTCTCTGTGCTTGTTGACCAGGGATTATTTCTAAGCTGCCTGGGCGGCAGGGAACATTTTCCAACATTGCAACATTAGCCTGTTATTTTTCTAAGCTGCCTGGGCGGCAGGGAACAAGGCAATTTTGCGCAACCTCCCACTGAAACGTTTCTAAGCTGCCTGGGCGGCAGGGAACGTCGAAGCCTAGCGCTGGTTGAAACTTTGATATTTCTAAGCTGCCTGGGCGGCAGGGAACTCATTTTCGTGCATGTTTCAGGTTGCGGCATATTTCTAAGCTGCCTGGGCGGCAGGGAACCTTTTTCATAAGTGTAGCTAGGGAATTCTGGATTTCTAAGCTGCCTGGGCGGCAGGGAACCGGATGAAACTTGGAAGTGTCTTGACTCTTATTTTCTAAGCTGCCTGGGCGGCAGGGAACTCACCCCGGCTCATGCCCAGGCTTTCACGCTTTTTCTAAGCTGCCTGGGCGGCAGGGAACTCGAACAGCAGCCAGCCTACACATTCCCTAATTTTCTAAGCTGCCTGGGCGGCAGGGAACATAAAAATCCTTATGTCACTTATCGGCATCAATTTCTAAGCTGCCTGGGCGGCAGGGAACAGATGCCTGAATGGATGAATCAGCCCAGGCAATTTCTAAGCTGCCTGGGCGGCAGGGAACGGGTTAAGCCGCGCAAGCCGAACATTGAGCCGTTTCTAAGCTGCCTGGGCGGCAGGGAACGCAGCGACCTTATTCCACTGCTTAAACTTCTTTTTCTAAGCTGCCTGGGCGGCAGGGAACAAGGATTTACCTTGGCTTGAAAGTCTTTATGATTTCTAAGCTGCCTGGGCGGCAGGGAACAATCAGACGGTCTAGGCGGTTGAGTCACGCGATTTCTAAGCTGCCTGGGCGGCAGGGAACGAGACCGAAGTGCTTAGGATATTGATTTTAAATTTCTAAGCTGCCTGGGCGGCAGGGAACTTTCAGTGGGTTGCGGGCTGGCGTTCCTTGTGTTTCTAAGCTGCCTGGGCGGCAGGGAACGTGGTTCACGCCCCGGCGCTGGCCGTCCAAAAGTTTCTAAGCTGCCTGGGCGGCAGGGAACAAACTGGTGCAGTTATTACTGCATCAACTGTCTTTCTAAGCTGCCTGGGCGGCAGGGAACATATCAAAAATCAATCGCCGGCTTCAAGTTTTTTTCTAAGCTGCCTGGGCGGCAGGGAACACCCGGGTCGATATTAACGAGTCATTCGAGCTTTTCTAAGCTGCCTGGGCGGCAGGGAACCTTCATAACCAATTAATACACCACAGCCTAACTTTCTAAGCTGCCTGGGCGGCAGGGAACTCTTTTTGGATGAAGAAAGGGACGCTGTTGATTTTCTAAGCTGCCTGGGCGGCAGGGAACGTCGCTAGTTGGCCGGGCGGCGTAGGTTAACATTTCTAAGCTGCCTGGGCGGCAGGGAACATATCCTCAGCCGGAATGTCGCAGATTTTACGTTTCTAAGCTGCCTGGGCGGCAGGGAACATGTAACCGCACTCGACACACGACTCGTCGGCTTTCTAAGCTGCCTGGGCGGCAGGGAACTGCTGTCCAGACGTTAAATTCCAGGATGTATTTTTCTAAGCTGCCTGGGCGGCAGGGAACCTGTACCCTTTAAACGCTGCCGCATCAATACATTTCTAAGCTGCCTGGGCGGCAGGGAACGTACCGTCTCGTTTGTGAATAATAGCGGATCATTTCTAAGCTGCCTGGGCGGCAGGGAACTCGTCGTAAATACGTAACGCCCTCTCCAAGTCTTTCTAAGCTGCCTGGGCGGCAGGGAACTTACACGTTCGGCCCGGCGTGCCCCGGCTGTGTTTCTAAGCTGCCTGGGCGGCAGGGAACGTATTCGACAATCTGTTCCGGCGTATAACCATTTTCTAAGCTGCCTGGGCGGCAGGGAACCCAACCAAGTTTGGATAGTTCAACGGTTATCTTTTCTAAGCTGCCTGGGCGGCAGGGAACTGAAGTCAAGCATCCAGATGGCGCTGCTGGACTTTCTAAGCTGCCTGGGCGGCAGGGAACAGCACGTCCGCAACAACGGCATACACCGGCGCTTTCTAAGCTGCCTGGGCGGCAGGGAACTTGAGCGCCCCGAAACGTCGCAAGCCGAAAGGTTTCTAAGCTGCCTGGGCGGCAGGGAACGAGTGGATTCTGTAATGATCGCCATCTCGTCATTTCTAAGCTGCCTGGGCGGCAGGGAACAATAGAATAAAGCAATAAAAGAAAGTCACAACAGGTGGTTAGGATAAAAAACCTATTTTTACCCTGTTGAATACCACCTGTTGTAACTGATTGTATATAAAGCTTATTTTTAAAGAGCAAAAATAAAGGGTAAAACTCACCCTTTGATGCTTAAAAGTGCGGTACTGTTCCAAACGATGCAATACCATTAACTTTACGACTCAGCCCGTAGCAATCGAAAAGCCCATCCACAGGTGTACTTTGCGGATATCTTTCGATAAACAGCGGGAACTTGCTGTTTTTGTCCGGCGAACGTTGTTTCGTTTGCTGGCTGTGCAAGAAGATAAATGGCAAATCACACTGCCCAGTCGGTTTGCTTTTTTCAAGATCGGTTAAGCACTCGGCCAGCGGCTTGCCCGACTTTGCCGCCCATAATGCCGCCTTTTGCTGCATAGCCCGCTCAATCCGCTCAGGCGATTTCACCTGTTTGCGTACAAAGCTCACGTAGGAAACATCACTCGGTACGGGTTTGATCCCTTTAATATGCGCATAGTCTTCGAACCGATTCAGCCATTGGTGAATGGCTAGCTTTTCCAATGACGCTTGTTCTTTGGCAAAGAGGCGCAATTTACCACCCAGGGGAAACTTAGCCCGGAGATAATCAGGAAAGCCAACCGCAACACTAGACTGATTTGCATCCACTTTGTGTTCAACAAGTGCAATATGCACTTGTTGAAATACATTTTGCCAAAGAAAACCAAGCGAGATATCGACATCCGGTAGTAAGGTAATTTCTTGGTAGTAGTTCATTACCGCCACCTATTTATCACTTTCGCCGAATACCCCACCGCGCACCAACACGGCCACCACATAATGTTCATCTTCTTCACGCGGTAGTGGTTCTCCACGAGCCCACTTGTCAAAGAAGCTGTAAAAATCCTGCTTATCTTTCGGAGTGCGGAATGCTTTACCCAAATTGGTCACTGCGCCATAAGGTTCTATGGCAATCGCCCCTGCACTTTGTTCTGCCAAAGCGTATTCTGGATACCAAGTATCAATAGAACGCAATGCATTACCTATTTTTTGTGAGTGCATTGCTGCATGTTCATTAACGGCATAAAGAATTTTACTTTTCTTGGTTTTGCTATTGCCTTTATCCAACACTAGCTCTTCACTTGGATAAACTTCTTGCGCTTTACCCACTTTTGCATAGCAGTCAATTTGCAGCATCAGGTGTTCGGACTTACTGGCCAAGGCCTTGGCAATGCGTTCAGCCAAACTACTCACTTGTTCATCGTTATGATCGAAATGACGGGTGCTGAACTTTTTGGCGTCAAACGTCCAAGTTTGCTCCGCCCCTTTATTAAGCGCCTTAACTTGCACTTCGATTTCTTCAGCACCCACTCGGTTACGCCATAAGAAACGCGCGTTTGCCAGGTTAGTGGCGTAGCGTTTTGCCAATTCAAAACAACCATGCTTGGCAATGTACTGCTCAACTGCGGCACTATAGCTCTGTTTGAATTGCGCATTATTACAAGCCGAAGGTTGAGCTAAACCACCCAACACTTTTAGGGTGAAATGGAGTTTAAGAGTGTCTTGATCTTGCCCCAGAGCACAGGCATCGACACGTTGTAAGTTTGCTTTCTCCACTTCGGCATTTAACTTAAGTGGATCATTTTTTACTGCCGCTTTTAAACGGTTAGAAATGGTTCCACGTACCGATTTTTCTTGTAACGATAAAGGAGTGACCTGTTCTTTAGCGTCCCAGCTAGTGCCAAATAGATAGCCATCTGATGGGACTAGTTTCTTCTCAAATGCCAATACTGAAGCGGTGTCGTTAATTTTAGCCATGAGATTGTTCCTTATTCATATTCGTTGATAGCGTTAACTTGCTGACAAAGGTAAAGATCGTTTTCTAAATCGGAGTTGTATTGCCAAAGGGCGTCATCGAGGTTTTTAATTTTGTGCGCCATAACAAACTCACCTAGCGTGACCACGCTTTCGGCAAAACGATGGGGCGTAGTGGGATCCCGTTGATTTTTCGCCTCACCTAATGGTGAAATGCCCTGAAACCCGGTTGCTATGGGTACAATCCAACCATGGGTTTTGCGCTGGCTGTGCCAAACAACACTGCCATCTTCAAGCTGTTCACAATTGTGGTTAACGCTGAGGTAGCCAAGCAGTGCATCTAATGCATCATTGTCTTGCTGCATGGCCTCTATCATTAGATCGCGCCGTTCTAGCAGTACATAGCCCGGCATCAGTTGGCGTAGAACTCGCGTCGTATCCTCTTCTGTCACCACTGAGCCGATTGCGGGCTTTCCTATACAGATGACATCACCACCCGCTACTTTCATGGTGGCGATGACCGCTTGCAATTGCCCTGCAAAATCAGGATTTTGCACCTGTTCCTCATCGCCACTCCACTCAATCACTAAAGAGACGTCTAAATGACAGCGTGCTTCTTCTATAAATGCCGAACGCGAACCGTCCTTATCGAGTGGGTTACCTGTACCAATAATTGAATGGACAAAATCGCCCTCACCTTTGTGAGTTTGTACATCACAGCAATGACTGACAACGGCGACACTGTGCAGCATTAACTCAGACAGACCGGCTTGGTTCAATTTGCGCTCCAAAGCGTGGACAAACCCTAACCATGCTGTCATGGCCGGAAAACCTATGGTAAAAGGGCTTGAGAGTGCATTGGCGTTGTGAATTTTAATATGGGGCAAAATCAGCACTCTCATCGAAAGTTCTCCCTATTGCTGGCAACCACTGTCTCAATGGCCAAGAGTTCTTGATCGGCCAGTAATAAGGGGTTGCTGATGACTTTGCTGCGGCTGTAGTGGTTGATTAAACCACGGGCAATTTGACGAGTGATTTTATCGAGCCACTCATTCTCTTGTTCTCGCTGCGACTCAAATTCAGGGTACAACCAAACTTTTTGCTCCAATGGCAATTCGCTTGGTAGATCGCCTTGATGGCCAGTGAGAAACAGGCGCACTTGCCACATTTTTTCAATAACCAAATCAACGTATTGCTGAATACGGTAATCACGTCCATCACGGATATTGATGTTGTTATAGTCAGTCTTAAACAGTCGATGCAACGCTTCCAACACCTCCTTGGCTTGCCAAGCGGTAAAACACTCTTTGAAAAAGTCCGTCTTAGGCAAGCGGATTTCTCTGGGTGTTAAGTTAGGCGGAATGGATGGAAGAAGATGGGCTTTTCCCGCATTTTGGTTATTGAGCACGCTGATGTTTTGAGGTTTTGTACCGCCAAAGCCAATGGTCGTTAGACCAAATATTTCTTGATAACCCTCTGGGTGAAATCGATTGGCTTTTTTGCACTCTCTGGCCTCTTTGACAAGCTCCCCAAATCGCATTGCATCAAGTCGTTTGCGTAATTCAAAAAGATGGCCTGAATGGGTCAATAGCGACAATAAATGATATTCACCTTCGGCTACCGGAAAATAGACCTGCTTAATCTTCGAGCTGGATACCGAAGCTTGATCGCTATCGATCATTTTTAAAAAACCGTCTCGTAGCGTCTGATAATCACAGGTTGGCACCTCAAGCAACTGGCGAGCCAACTCACTTTCTTGTTCAATATGCACGAGCAGAGAGCGTTGATCGCTCATCGGCAAGCTCAGGAACTTATACACGTCCAATGCCGCTGCATTACCTAGTGCATCTGGCTCTACCGCCACATTGCCTGATCGCAGAAAGCCATCGGCACTCGGTTTATTCTTGGAAATTATCGATGAGACATAGCCATTTTTGTTCTTTCGCGCACTCGGATGACTAAAGGTGCAGGGATGTGAGGCTATTGAGATTTGCCCTGCCCTTTTAGCAGCATCGGGTAACCAATTTGCCAACAGAAAGTTTTGCTTACACTCCCGCTGTTTTTCCAATACTTCTGATTCTTGCATCGAGGTACTGACATTTTTCTTAAGCCAGGCTTCTTTGCGCTCGGCAAAAAAGCTGACTATTGCTGGATCTAACACGGTAAATCCCTCCACTATTTAACCTTAACCAAGCCTAATTGGTCGTTGTAACTGTATTGCTGACTTCCTTCCCGGTAGATAAAACTGATTTCTCCGTATCGCACTGACGTAGCAAACTCCTGCTCAGCACTTGTGCTGTATTGATTAACTAACTCACCGTAATCACGTTGCAGCCAGAGTTTCTGCTGTTGTTCTGGCGCAAGCGGTTGATGCTGAATATTTAACACTTGCTCAATCGCAGGCCATTGCCGCTCATTAGGGATACAAAACTCGATACTGCGCGATTTTTTGACTAAGTAGACCTGTACTGAGGGTTCACTTTTGCGAAAGCGTTTGAAGTATTGCGGCAATGCCGTAAGCCACCAGTAGCCATGAATATGACCGTGTAAATGCTCACACCAACAAGACTGGCGCTGGCTTTCCCGACGGTTGCGGCTGAATCTATCCCGGCGGTTAACTTCGCTTACTTCTGGCTTGCCGATTTGATCCGTGCCGCATGTTTTGGCGGTGGCAAAGTGCTCTAAATCCGCCAAGTTTTTTTGTGGCTCCAACGTCGCTCGCTTCTGAATTCGAGCAACTGCATTAACCGATTGCAGCAATGGCTTTTCGTCCACCAACTGGGTTAAGTCATGAGTGACGAGCTGAGTAGTTCGGTCGGTTTCATAGCCAGGACGGTTAAATACTCGCTCTTCTCTCCCCTTGAACCCTTTGAGGTTGTACTGCAACAAGCCAATATTGGGCACAGGAATTTCTCCATCACGGTGCCTGCGTACACGGCCTGCCATTTGAATAATCGAACGAAAAGAAGAGGGCTCTATCACCGCCCAATCAAAGTCATGGTCGCGCCCCACTTCTTCAACTGGGGTGGCAACCAGAATGAAAATCAGGTTTTTTGCTTGGCAAGCGGTTAGGTGTTCGCGTATCACGGGATGAGCAAACGCTTTGGGTAATTCTCCCGATTTCTCTTTGCGCTTAAGCACCTCATCTAGATGCTTTTCTTGCTCGTGGCGCAGCAACAACACTTGCTGACTGTGGTAAGCCATACAACGTACTTCGGTATCTGCAGGCCAATCACAACTGAGCAAGTACTTGGTTAGCTCGACACAGGGTTGAATATTGGCAAGGCGCACCACACCAAAGGAAACTTGAATTTGGCTTTGGGGATCTAAGGTAAAGTGGTGCCGGTGTTTAGCCAGCACCGCTTGCTTTACCGTTGCAAAATACTGAGTATCAAGCGGTAAATCAGGTTGTTTGAGGCAGGGGATAATTTCGGCTTTACGTTTGGCGGTTTGCTGTTTGAGCTTCTCGACCCGTTTATTGATAAAGCCTTGTTGCAAGGCCCGGTAAGCCTCCAAGTCATAATCATTGCTCCCCACCAACTGAGTATGTGCCGTAAATTCATCAATATAAATACAATTAATGCTGGCGTTTCGGTCACGACTGGCGGCAAATACTGCCCACCCCTGGCGATAGGCATTATACAAACCGAGTGCTAAATCCGGCGGGATGGTGGCAGAGGAAATCATGACTTTTCGCCCCAGCATACCGGCCAAATGAACGAGTCTGCCAATCGCAATCAGATCGTCGCCAGTAAAATCATCGATTTCATCTATCACCAAGTCGGATGACATTAACCGTAAGCAAGGCAATATATAACGCCCACCCCGTTTGGTTTCGGTAGCCGCCATAATATGATCTATGGTGCAAGCCAGTACCGGGGCATAAAGCAACTTGCGATCTTTTTCCTTGATTAAAACTGTAGTGAGCTCTTCTTCGGGCAATACGCCCTGCCAATGCAGTTCATCAGTTTCTTCTTGCAAGCTTTCCATCGATTCAGAGCCAAGCTCAGCTTGATTAAGTTCCACTTCCTCCTTATCGACTTGCGCACCAGTCTGGTGATGTAACTCGTAAATCGCCTTAGAGCCAATGAGCACAGCGAGATCTTTATCTTGCAGTTTGAGCCGTTGTTTGTATTCATCACCAGTTTGCAAAGTAAGGGTGCGCAAACCAAGCGCGAGAATAAAACGCAGACTTTCACCATCCTCCGAGAGCGCCTGCATGATTTTGGCGTTAGCCATGGTTTTCCCACAGCCAGTACTCGCCATGTTGACCACAAAATAACCTTGGCTTTTATCTTCAGTATGCTCACGCCACTCGATAATTTTACGTACCGCTTTATCTTGCCAACGGAACGCTTTGGGGGTGTTTGCCTTGGGTGCCAGCTCGGTGAGTTCAGTCGCTTTTAGCGGCTCAGATTCAAAAAAGGGCAGTAACTTCACCGTATTCACCGCCACCCTGGCGACATTAACCAAATGTTCATCCAGCTTTTGTTTACGCTCTTTGGTCTCTGGATCTGTATTGGCGTACAGCTCGGTTGAAACCTTCCAACTAGGATCATTGGCTTGCGAGGAGTAATAATGGTCGCCCAGCATCAAGCACAACCGTGCATGATGTAAAACCACGCGCCAGCTGCCGTCATTCATCGCTTGATCTAACAAAGGCAACTGATGCAATAAATCCTTCGCACGGCGTTGCAATGCCGTTAGCCAAGTTTGTGATTGAGAAAGTAGCCCTAAAGGAAATTCAAAGCATTTGGGTAACAGCCTGTTGTAATCCTCAAATTGGTTTTCATATCCCCATGCCGAAGTGATTCTGGCCAACAAATCACCAAGCGAACTATTACGATTCTCTCGCTGCTCCCGACACATATCTTCTTTTTTGGGCAGCGGTAATCTGTGATGAGAAACAATTAACCAACTAATCAATGCTGCTGCGTTGGGCAGTTCGCTTAGTGGCTTTGCCGTTTGTAACCTCTGGTAAGTCAATCGCGACTCATCAATGCCTTGGTTGATCAGAAAGTTCAACCATGCTTCATCGTGACTATCACTCATCTGGCTTGTAACGAACTGATGAAATAACAGGCAAGAGATCCACTCATGGCGTAGCGGATCGCCTTTATGCTGGGTTTTAATTTCTGGATTTAATTTTTCCTGAAAAAGTAAAGAAGCCTTACCCCAATCGTGCAGCAAAGCAGCCATGCCAGTGATCGCCTTAACCAAGGGTAAATATTTCCAATCACTTTCATAGTCGCTGTTGAGTAAATCTTTCTCAGTACTGTTAACTGGCACCACACCTTCCAAATTAAATTTCTTTTTATTCCCCACCACCCATAAAAACTGGCTACGCGAACGGGAGCGGATCCAATGGCAACTGACGGCAGTTCTGCGACTGGCGGTTTGGCGTAGCATTTTTTTCACCGTTAACAATCCCTCTTCGGTGATCAGGGTTTGCCAGGTGTTATCGCCAATCCGGTTGGCAAAAGCATCCAGTACGCGACGGGTTTTCTTAAGCGCGTTTTTTTCACACTGAGAGACAAAGGTGACCATCATATTGTTAGTCCAAAATCAATATAGCAATCGCTTAATTTCATTAATAATTTTTAGTAGCATTAAAAAAGTTGCAGTGTTCTCCGGCTTTGACATCATGTCCTTTAGCCGGAGAGATAATATCCATAAGCAATTCTTTATGTAGCAATAAATACTGATCAATCTTTTCATCAAAACACCACACGTTTCAAAGTTCACAAAACATACAATACATGAACCCCACGAAAGATCAACCTAATAAGTACTTACATAGAATCAAGAAAAACTTGTCTTTATCGTAATAGGTAGCTACCATCCTTTCACTGCGTTATAGCAGCTTAGAAATAATATGTACTCACATTCATGTTCACTGCCATGCAGGTAGCAAGTGCGGCGCTAAGCCGCACTATTCTGTTCTCTTTTCCAGCGCAACCTTTTTTACTGTGTCAAACATAAAGTCGAGTGCTTTGTGTTCAATAAAGGCTTGCAATATTTGCTGGCGAAACTCTTGTTCGGTTGCGTTTTCTTTGGCACAAACAAAGGCCCAGGGCAGCACAATGGCGTCTTTGATTAAATCGGCCACATCAAACACCAAAGCACCGCGGCGGGTTTTACCATGCATCACGGCAAAGCCATGGGGTATACCCAATACCCACAAACAGCTTGCTGCCAAACCATAAGCTAAGTAGTTGCCATGGTTTAAAAAGTCGTTGGCTTTGTCGGTACATTTTTTGTCGGGTTGTTGTTGGCGAGAAAAACCCTCTTTGCCGGTATTATTGGCCGCGTATTTGTATAGAACTTTGGTTAATTGCGCTTCGGTAAGCAGCAGCTCTGAGGATTGACTGGCTGCCACTGTGCGCTTGTGGAAGGTTTCAAGTGATTGTTGGATAACCTGATCCTGAACATTGAACTTTTCCAGAGCGAGTTCACGGTCAGTGCGCCACACCTTTTGTAAGTAGTCGATTCGGGCATTTTGAAATTGTTTTGCAGCGGCTAAGCGCTTTTCATCATCAAACCAAAATGAGAGCCAGCCTTGCAGGTATTCGGTAGGGCGATATTCACTTTGCGGTGTAAACCATTCCACTTCAGTCGCCATATGCAACGGTGTGCCACCACCGCCACAAAACCCTACCAGTACTCCTGCCTGCGAGAGCATACGCATTGCGGCCTGAGTAATTGATGTACCGTTGCCAAGCAGCAAGACTGTGGTGTTGGCGATAGGGATATTGAAGTAGAGGTTTTCTTTATCAGCTTCGGTTAAATAGAGTACTCGGCCATCTTTTTGCATTACGCGGCAATATTCGAGGTAATACATGTTGGCGCGTTTTGAGTGCAGAATCACTTTAAGATCAGAGGGTGAGAAATCGTCCATTTAAATACCTCGGCGTCAGATATGAGTTACTTTTACCCAACTTTCCTATTGCCACCAATACTGTACAGACACTCAGGTTAACTGAGTTTACCTTGGCTCAAACCATGTCGGTCCTAGCTATTGAATAACCACTGCTTGATGTCATTTCGGTTTACCAGCACCAACTGCTGAGCCTCAGGAGTGCCATCCAGATACTTGGTATTGACCTGCATCTCCCTGAGCAGGTAATCCACCAAGGCTGCCCGGCACTGAATAATGAGTTGTCCCCCTTCCATCTGATAATCCTTGGCCAGCACTTGTTGTTGCTGTGCTGTCAGGCGGGGATCCGGAGCCAGAATTACCGCCAGCATGGTCTGCCAGGCAGAGTCTTCTTTTACAGTTTGATGGGCGATGCCCTCCACAACAGGAATTCCCCGAAAGCGGCTCAGAACAAGATCGCGGAAAGCCGCTGACTTTTCGCAGTAGCCCCGAACATGGTAGCGGCTGCCGGCTTTGACTAAGGTGTGAGGGGTAAAAATTCGGCCTTCATCTTCGGGATTGGACAGAGAGACATATTCCACCTCAAGCCTGAGGTTTTGCTCGATGGCATTAATCAAACCGGCGAGGACATGGCGGCAAATGTTGCGTTCCGGCAATGCCATTCGGGTGGCACAGGAGCCATTCAAGGGGCGGGGCTGAGCAAAGTAACCTGTCTCGTACCAGAGGAAAAAATCATCTAGGGAAGCAGATGAGTAGCTGAGACTGGCGTGCTCCGCAAACCCGAAACAGGCCTTATCGAGCTTTATCAAGGCGCCTGGGTGCAGTTCCCGGTATTTGGCCAAATCTTTGTGGGCTTGCTGACGGGTAATGGCAAATTGGTGTTCGATATCTTTATTGCGGACTCTCCCTTTCCAAAAGGCCAACATCTCGAGAAAAGCAAATCGCTCTATCGGCAACTTACAATTGCTCACCTTCCCCTCCATGGACATTTAGCTGTCGTCACCTGAACATAAATTCAGTCTGCCATAGCCCCATGTCAACGAGTAGACCTGATGGCGAAATATTCGACACAGCTCATACAATATATAATTCGGTAAAAATCACTCTGATAAATGCCCTCAACATATTGTTTAGTAAAAGAAGACGGCCGAATGGCCGTCTTGTTAGATACCTCGGCTCTTGGGTATTAAACCTCTGCCGGCTCCAGCATAAAGACCTTCTTCTGCTGTCCCAAAAGTTGTTGCAGCAGTTGATTGGTCTGCTCCAGCGTCAGCTTATTCAGCGTGTTCTCAGTCTCGGCCAGCTCCTGAAGTCGCCCGTCATCGGCCATGGTCTGTGCCAGAGCGGCGCTCCAAAAGGCGGCGCTTTGGCGCTGTTGACGCTGCAACACGGCCAGGGTTTGCTTGGCCTGTTTGAACTCGGCCACACTCATGCCTTCGCGCACCAGATGCTGCACTACGGCGTCGGCGTCTGCGGCCAGCGTCTCGGCCCGCTCAGGCGCCGCGGTGAAATTGAGCCGTCCCAGATAATAAGCCGCCGGGTCACGCGCCAATAGCTGCGACATCTGGATTACATAAACACCGGAAGCCTCGGTGCGCAGTTTCTGCCGCAGCCTTTGGTTCAGCACCTGCTCTATCAGTTGCATCGCCATGCTGTTTGCCGCACTCCACTTCGCATCCTGACTGTATTGGATTTGCACCATGGTTTTCGGGCTGCTGCTCCAGGGGTAACGGCGCTCCATGGACTCGGCCTTGGGGCGAATGTTGCGATCAGTCCAGCTCTGCGCTGTTTTGCCATCCTGTTTGGCAAGATGACCGAACCAGAGGTTGGCCTGCTCGCCCAATTGCTTGAGCGGCAGATTGCCGCTGATGCTCAGCACCATGGCGCCCGGGTCACCCAGCAGTTGCCTATCTAATTGCTCAAGTTTTGCCAGCTCTGATGCAGGGTCACTGCCCTGCATCAAGAGCAGCTCTCCGTTCTCAAAGGCGGCTTGTGTGATGGCATCCATAAAGCGCCGCTCGGCGGGCATATGATTCCGCTGTTGCTGAATGGCCTGCCGCTGCCTGCTCAAAGCCTCCTGGCAATACTTGGGCTGGGTCAAACGCAGGGCAAATAATTTGAGCAGCGGCGCCAGGGTATCGGCGGATGCCTGACCACGCAGGCCATGATGCAGCAGCTCGGCATAGGGGGTGATACTGATGCCGTATTGCTTCTGCAAGGCCAGCAGATCCCGACCCGAATATTCGCCGATACCGCAGGAGGATGGCAGGTAAAGCGCCTGGCTGACATAGCCCTTGGTGTTGTGGTTCTCCAGAGAGCGGCCACCGGGAAGGCGTAGATCCAGCTGAATGTTATCGGTCAGCATAGGATCGCTGTGCAGCAGCAAGGTCAGGCCATTGGCCAGTTGCCAGCGCTCGCTGCGAACCTTGGGCAAGGCGCCAAGCGCCGGCAGTGATGCTCTATCCACAACCTTATTCATCGCCGGTGGCGTTAAGTCCAGTGTCAGTTGCCTGGGTTTGATCGCAAAGGCGCCTGGCGCGCTCTCCAGCCCCTGTTGCCAGGCGGTTAGCAAGCTATTTTTATTCAGCTTTTCGGCGTCTGTGTCCGGCCCTATCAGGGCAATTTTGACCTCGGCCTGTTGCAGCAAAGACTGTACCGCCGCCTGCAGATGCTCGGGCGTGACCTCGGCGAGGAAGGTCTGGGTCATCTGCCACTCTTGCTGCTTGTTCAGCATAGGCATTTGAAAGCTGACGGCATTGATCAGTTGCTCGAGCAGATAATCGCTGTCATAGCGCGACTCGCTCAGCGCCTGCTGTTGCAAGCGCGCCAACAAGGGCGCCTTGACGGCATCCAACTCAGCTTGGCTCACCCCTTGGCTCGCCAAACGTTTAAGCTCAGTGGCAAAGCGCTGCAACGCTGTGCCATAGTCGGCATCGAGCGGGTGCAGAATCGCCAGATGCTGAATTCGCGAGGGCGACAGCACCGCGCTCTGATCGCCGAGCTGCGCCTTGGCAAACAGCTGTTCATCCACCATCAGGCCAAGCCGACGGTTCAGTACCGCCAGCCAGAGCCTGTCGAGCAGATCCCGCCATTGACCGTTGACACTATTGAGCGGCGCGGGCAAGGGCTGTTGCAACATGAGTTGGATGAAACGCTGCGATTGCTCGGGATCCAACACAGTTTGCAGTTGCACCTCGGCAGCAGAGGAATCGAAACTGCCCCAGTCAGCGGCGACTTTACTGTCGCCCTTAGCCATAGGCCCGAATAAGTGCTCGATATGCTGCCGAGCGTCTTCGACATCGAACTCACCGGCCATCATCAGCACCATATTCTGCGGCTGATACCAGTCCTGATAATACTGCTTGGCCAGGGTCACAGGCGCAGTGCGGATCACTTCGGGCAGGCCTATGGGATTACGCTCGGCCAGTTCGCTGCCTTGATAACGCAATTGCTCCAGGGCGCTATTGATCCTCTGCCCTAGCCCCTGACGCAAACGCCACTCTTCGATGATCACTTCCCGCTCGCGCTCAAACGCCTGGGGATCGAATGTCAGCTTATGGCCCCACTGGGATAAGATTTTCAGTCCCAACGCCACTTGCTGCTCATCGGCGGCGGGTAAAGACAACTTATAGACGGTGGAAGCAAAGCTGGTGACCGCATTGACATGACTGCCAAGGCTGATCCCCTGCTGCTCCAACTGTTTAAAGCTTTGCTGATCCGCAAACGCCTCTGTGCCCTTAAACGCCATGTGTTCAACGAAATGGGCCAAGCCCTGCTGGGCGTCGGTTTCCTGCAGCGAGCCGGCCTTGACCAGCAGCCTGAGTTCCACATTTTGCCGCGGATCTTTCCTGGGCAGCAGCATCACCTGCAAACCGTTGGCCAAGGTATAAGTTTGCAGATCTGGCCTCAGTGGCAAGCTGCCCTCGGTGAGTGGTTGCTGTGAAGTTGAATGTTGTTGTGACTCTGGTTTCGGCTCAGTAGTGCTTTGGCAAGCCAGCAGCAAACCGGCCAGCAAACATACTATCAAGGGTTTCATTTCAGACCTCCCTCAGGCGGGTGATGTTGGCAGGTTGAGATTGTTCATCCTGCTCCAGGGAAATAATCTCATCGGCCAGCTGATGCAGTGGCAATTGATGGCTGACCAACACTATGCAGGCCTTGGGCAACTCGGCACGCAAGAGTTGCAGCAGTGAAGTGGCGGCGGCAATGTCCAGCGCCGAGGTGGTTTCATCCAGCAGGATCAGCTCAGGGGCGTTGAGCAGCAACCGGGCAAACATCACTCTTTGCTGCTCGCCACCCGATAGCCGCTGCAGCCAGTTGTCTGTGTGTTCGAGCATGTCCTGCAGCTCCCCTAACCCCACCTGCTGCAACACTTGGCAGCAACGCTCATCACTAAACCTCTGGGTGGCAGCCGGATAACAGATGAGCGACTTGAGTGAACCCTCCGGCAGATAAAGGCGCTGGGATATCCAGCAGGGGCTGACCCGAGTCGCCAGCTCCCCGCAATAGCCATCCCAGAAGCCTGCCAGGGTTCGCAGTAAACTGGTTTTACCGATACCGGAGCGGCCGTGCAGTACCAGCAGCTTTCCCGGTGTGAGTGAAAGGCGCAGTCTTTGCAGCAGCGGCCGACCATCCGGCAACAAGAGATCCAGACTGGCCTGCAACAGCGGCACTGCCTGAGGTTCAAGCACATTGACACTTTTATCTGGGACACTATCGGTTGCAGCTGAGGGCTTGGCGGCGACTGCCGCCTCGGGCCGCGGCGTATCGGCAAACAGACTGGCTTCAAAATGACTCAGACGCTCGACCGTAGCGCTCCAGCGCGCCAGGTCTTTATAGGCGTAGATAAACCAGCTGAGGGCACTGGCCACCTGGGTGAAGGCCATCTTTATCTGCATTAAACCGCCGAGCTGAATTGCCCCGGCAAGAAACTTGGGCAGAGCAAAGAATATCGGCGCCAGCATGGTGACCTGGCTGTACCCTGTTGTGAAGAAGGCAAGATTACGCTCCTTCGACATCAAGGCGTACCAGTTACCGGCTACCCGGGAGAAGCTTTGCGCCAGTACCTGCTGCTCGCAGTCCTCACCTCGCTGACCGGCAATGGCTTCACTGTGGTTACGGCGCTGCACCAGGGCGATACGGAAATCCGCCTCACGCTTTTGCTGCTGAAAGTTAAGCCGGTGCAATGGTTTACCCACCTTGTGGGTGATCAGGGTGCCTATCAGGGTGTAGAGCAGGCAGACCCACACCATGTAGCCGGGTATGGTCAGCTCGGCATCGCCCAAGGGAATGCTGATCTCGCCGGACAGCGTCCAGAGGATCACCACAAAAGAACCTATGGTGAGTACAGAACGCAGGAAGGACAACAGCAGATCCAGCGAAGTGTCCACCAGCAGGAAAACGTCCTCGGCGATGCGTTGATCCGGGTTGTCAGGCTCCTGCTGCCCCAGCTGGATTCGGTAATGGCGACTGTCCGGCGACAGCCAGCGGCTACAGAGATCCCGGGTCATCCATTCACGCCACTGTATGATGAGCTTTTTCTTCAGGTAGTCGGCGTACACCAACACCAGCACCAAGGCGACTATGATCAGCATAAACTGCTGCAACAGGGGGTAAATCAGGCTGCCATCCAACTGCTGCAGCGCGTTGAAGAAGTCGCCGTTCCACTGGTTGAGCTGCACGCTGAACCACACCGAAGAGAGGCTTAAGGTCAACACCACCAGCAGCAATGCCAACGCCGGCAGCCGTTGCCGATTACACCAAAAGGGTTTTATCAAATGCCAGAACATGGCCAGATGTTTCATATCGGAAAATCCATCAATAGCAACGGGCGGCCGCTGGGCCGCCCGCCGAAGAGTCAGCTTAGTATTCGTAGTTCAACTGCAACCAGAACTGACGTCCCGGCTCATAGTTGAAATAGAGCTGATCCTGGTAAACAAAGGAGTCGTTGGCATTTTTGCGGTTGAGCAGGTTGTAGATCTCCACCGACACAGAGGCGCCCTTGGCAAACTCGGGCTGCCATTGCACCTTGGTATCCCAACGGAAGGTTGAGGCGTAATCCACTTTGGCGTACTTAACCAGATCCTTGCCGGTCTCGGGATCGCGGAAATAACCGTTCTGATCGCGACTGGCCTGCTCACGGCTGGAGGTCCAATGCAGCAGGTTATACCAGGTGAGGCCGTAGTCATCGAACTCGTGGGTCAGTTCCAGATCTATCTTCCAGGGCGCATTGAAGTCAGTAGCCGGTAAATCGGCCGCGGCAATGACCTTGCCGTCATACCAAACCTTGTCGGCATCCACATTGAGACCGGATTCGAAATAGCTGTAACCCTGATCTTTTGGGGTGTTGCTCTTGGTTTCCTGCCAGGCGACAGAGAACTTGGCCTGGTGGTTCGCGCCCAAGAATTGAAGGGTTTCCCGATTCATCAGGGTGAAGATCACGCTGTCATGGCTGGTGCTGCCGCTGTTATCGAAGGTTCGAATGGCGCGCTGCTCATAGTCATCAGTGCCGGGATACTTGTAACGACTGCGCACTTCATCACGGCCGTTACGGTGCACATAGTTCAGCTTCCAGATGCTGTTGCCCCAAATCTGTTGAACACCGGCGGTAAACTCGTCGTTATAGGACGTTTGCAGCTCTTCCATCCCCTCATAATCCCGGGTCGGCATCCAGTCGTTGTCGGCAGAGTTGGGTTTACAGTCAAAGTAGCAATGTACCAGGCCACCGTTTTGGCCGCTGTAGAGGGCGTAAGTCAACATGGAGCGCCCATAGTAACGGTTGGCCCCGGCGGTCAGCAGGGTGTTGCCGTCGCCAAACAGGTTCCAGCTGCTGCTGAGTCTCGGAGCCAGATTATTGCGATTGACAAAGCCGTCGTGATCCAGTCGCAGACCAGGCCTGAAGCTGAAATCGCCCCAGTTGATCACATCTTCAACATAGAGGGCGTACTGGCTGTGAGTGCTCTTGTATCGGCCTTCAAGGAAGGCATCGAGACGCAGTTGTGACCAGCCCATCATCTCCAGGCTGCCGTCGTAGTTGTTGCGGTAGTAAGTCTTGTCCCGGTTGAATGCGGCGTCGGTGTAACTGGCTTCGCCCCCCAGGGTAAAGGTGTGGCTCATACCGGCCCATTTGAGGGGATCCCATTTCCACTTCAACTTGGCGGTACTGGTTTCCTGGGTAGAGTCCAGATCGCCCGGGCCTCCGGAGGAGTAGGAGCGATTGCTCTGCCAGTCCATCAATTGCACCCAGTAAGTCTGCTCGCCGGCACGCTTGTCTGTCATGCGGTTATAGTTGAGCGACAACTCCAGTGTCGAAGCGTCAAAGCCGTGCTCTATCTCCAGGGTAGAACTGTAGCCCTTGTGTTCATCGCGGTAGTCTGAATTGGCCACCCCGTTGAAGAACATGTCCGCCTCATAGGCCGAATAGGCCAGCGACAGATGCGCCGTGGTGCGTGGTGAAGCGTACCAGGTAAACTTGCTGAACAGATTGTCTGAGGTGCGCCGTTGATGCTTGAGACCGCCGCCGGTCTTGAAGGCCACCAGCTCACCGTTGGCATCCAGTCCCACTGCAGTAGCAGGTACATTCATCATGGGGATTTTCGACTCACGCCGGGAAACCGAAGCCACAAAACCCAAGTCGTCGGTAATGCCGGTTTCAAAGCTCAGGCCATAGTTGCGCTTGCTGTAATCTGTCTGGAATCTGGCCGGTTGTGACAGGTCATTATTGGCCGAGTCAAACTGCAATTTGTCATCTATATGCACCTTGTTCCAACTGGCATCCGTTTGGCGGAAATAGACGCTGGCGGCAGTTTCCCCTTGCCAACTGCGGGTTGTTGCATCCACTACCCCGCCGGTAAAGCCACCGAATTCCACCGGGATATTGGCATCATAAAGGGTCACGCTGTCTATCAGGCGGCTGTCGACATACAAGCCCTGCTCGTCGCTGGACAGACGGGCATTGGTGACCACGCTGCCATCGACCGGATCCAGGTCGTTGTTGATGCTCATGCCATCGAGCAGGAAGGCATTTTGATAGGCATTGCTGCCGTGAATGGAAATGTCGGCGGGTTTGATCTCCCCCTGATTCAGACTGCTGTTGGCGCTGTTGGAAAACTGCACCGCCGGATTGGACCTGAGCAAGTCGGTCAGGTTACCGTCACCGGTTGGGCGTTTTTTGATATCTTCCCGGGTCAGGGTTTCATGTTGGGTCAGGCCATTGTCGGCCTGCTCTCTGACGATTATCTCCTGTTGATCAGCCACATCAACCTGTTGCGCCTGAGCTACCGGCATCAATGCCAGACCACAGACTACAGCCGCGTGTTTCTTCATCCTCAATCCCTTTATTGTTAAAAAACAGCGATGCAGGAGTTGAACCCGCACCACTAAAGTGTGAGGTTGGCCAAAATAACTTGATCAAATACAAATGACAATTGTTATCATTACTATTTGCTGATAATGTCTCAAATCATGTCAACATTCTGGTGATGATGTGCGCAAAACCACAGCATTCCAGACAAAAAATATTTTCATTCAGATGTTTACTAAAACAGCAGTATCTGTCTTGGCCGCCTGGGTATTACAGGTGGCGGCCACGCCGAGTGACCTCAACGAGATCCACAGGGCCGACCATCAGGGATTAAAGGCCAGCCAACAAGCCCAGCAAGCCATAGAAAAACTCGATGATGAGCAGCAATCCCTGATCCAGGAAAGCCGCCAACTCAAGCATGAAATCCAACTGGCCAGCCATTACCAAAAGCAGTTGCAACAGCAGATAGGGCAGCTGCAATCTTCTCTGGAGGAGCTGGGCGAGCAGCGCCGGCAACTGCGCCAGACCCGGATGCAGCTGGCCCCGATGATGGACGAAATGCTGCTGTCGCTCACGCAACTGGTGCGGGCCGATCTGCCATTTCAGCAGCAGGAACGGCAGCAGCGTCTCGATAATTTGCAACTCTTGCTGCAAAGCGCCGAGCTGAACCAGGGCGAGAAACTGACCCGGCTGTTGGATGCCTACCAGGTGGAGCTCAGCTACGGCTACAGTGTGGAGAGCTGGCAGGGCAAACTCGGCGACGGTCGGCTGGTGAATTTTCTGCGCGCCGGGCGCCTGGGGTACTTTTTCCTTACCCTGGATGGCAAGGCCGGTGGCCGCTGGCAGGGAGATAATTGGCAGGCGCTGGCGCCTGAGCAGCTTGGCAATGTCGCCGCTGCCATCCGAGTCGCCTCCGGAGATGGCATACCGGCACTGCTGCAACTGCCTCTGATAGCGGAGGCATCATGAGCTTTTTGTCTTCCCTCACTCGCCAGACCATGATGCGTCCCGCATTACTGTGGTCGCTATCGCTGTTGTCGCTCTCATTGTCCCTCCCCTGCCAGGCCGAGAGTCTGCAACAGGTGTTGGAACAGGTTCGCAGTGGCAGTCGCCAGGAACAAGCGGCCGCCGAGCGGCAAGAGAACCTGAGTCGTCAGAGCCTGGAGCTGGTGCGCAGCAACCATAAGAAACTGCAGCAGCAACTCACCCGGACTCAGGCAAATAACCTGGAACTTGAAGACCAACTGCTGGCGCTGCAGCAAAGCCTCAAGGACAAACAGGCCCAGCTCAACGCCGAGAAAGCCAGTCTCGACGGGGTGTTTCGCGCCATCCAGGAACATGAGCAGTTGCTGCTCACCACAGTGGCACCCCACAGCCTATGGCGCCACGACAGCAGCGGCCTCGCTGAGATACCCACTGACCAACTTGGCCTGCAGCGACTGCAGGCGCTTTGGACCGCATTGACAGAACAAAGCGTATTGGCTGCCAAACCCATAGTGCAAAGCAGCGAAGGCCTCAATGCCGATGGCACCCCAGTGCTATTGAATGTCACCGAATATGGGCCTTTCAATGCCCTCAGCGACAAAGGCTGGGTACGCTACTTGCCGGCGCAGCAAAGCTGGCAACTGCTGGCAGAGCAGCCAAAGCTATCGCCCACCCAGGGGAGTGTCTGGCTCGACCCCTCGTTTGGCAAGTTGCTGCAACAGGCGGCAAACGGTAACGGCTGGTTCGACAAGCTCAAACCGGCTGGGATAGTCGGCATCTTTATCGGCCTGATAGCACTGATAGCCTCAGGCATAGCCCTGAACCGCCTGTGGATACTGCGCCGCGAAAAACGGCGGCTGACCCAACAACAGGCCAGCCAGCAAGTGCAGAGTGACAATGCCCTCGGCCGGGTGATGTTGGCGGCAACCGATTGCCCCGAGGAGCAACTCGAAGCGCGGCTCAACGCTGCCGTACTCAGCGAAGTCCCCCGCCTGACCCGTGGCACTGGCACCCTGGCGGTATTGGCGGGGATCCCGCCGCTGCTGGGGCTTCTGGGCACGGTTGGCGGCATGATTGAAACCTTCGATGTGATCACCCGTTTCGGCAGCAACAACACAGAGCTGCTCTCGGGTGGTATTGCCGAGGCGCTGCTGACCACCCAGCTGGGACTGATGACAGCCATTCCGCTGCTGTTACTGCACTGCGCGGTCAAGAGCCAGAGTCGGCAACTGACCCAGATGCTTGAGCAGGAAGCGGCTGCCCTGGTGGTATTACAGCGCTTTGGCGACACAGGTAACCCCGGTCAATGAGCGCCTTCTATGATTTTGTGCTGCAGGCCGGCGTCATTGTTTGGCTGATACTGCTGCTCTCTTGTCTGATGTGGTATCTGCTGCTGAAGGGCTTTAGCCGTATTCGCCGCCTGAGCCCCCGCTGGCTGGATGATGCAAATCAGCTGAGCGTCAGGCTTACGCACTATGACTTATGGCAAAAGGCACAGCTGCAACAGGCCTTTCTCAGCCGCGCCGCCCTGAATTTGAACCGCGGACTCGACTGGATAGATTCATTGATAAGGATACTGCCGCTGCTGGGGCTCTTGGGCACTGTCGATGGGATGATCAGCAGTTTTGCCGAGCTTGGGCAACTCGATGTCCAAAAACAGCTGTCATCCGGGATCAGCTCGGCACTGCTGACCACATTGGCCGGTTTGGTGACCTCTCTGTCCGGACTCTATCTGGCCTATCAGCTCAAGCAGAGCAATCAGCGGTTGCTGGCGGAGCTGCGCCGAATACTTTCGGAGTAACTGATGCAATTCAAACACACAGATGATCAAGGCACAGAAGCCAATGTCGATCTCACTCCCTTGATCGACGTGGTATTTATCCTGTTGATCTTCTTTATTTTATCGGCGTCATTTCAGAAGACCCAGTCGCTGGAGCTGGAACGCCCCACGGCTCAGGTGCAAGACAATCAGGATAAGCGCGCCATCTTAATCAGCATAGACAAACACAATGTGATCTGGCTGGAGCAGCAAGCCGTCAAGGCGGTTGAACTACCCGCCCGGCTGAAACACACGCTGGCAAGTTCAGAGCAGAGTTCGGCCATTATCGAAGTGGATAAGCATGTCACCAGCGGCAAGCTCATCGAAGTGGTCGACAAAGTACGCATCGCAGGAGTCAATAATGTGGCCGTCGCAACCCAAGACCCCAGCTAGCCAAACAGGACTGATTTTCACCAGTGCCATACTGATCAATTTGGCGTTGGCCAGCCTGATCTATGCCCTGACTCTGAGCCAAAGCACAGCACCAGTTAAACGGGTCACATTAGGCGGAGTCTACTTTCCCGAGCGGCAGGATAGCAAACCGCAAGAGCCCTTGCCTGAGGTGCGCCTCAGCTCGGCGCCGCTGACTTCCTCGCCACCACCTCCGCCCATGACACTGGATCTCAGCGCGCTGGATGCCAACACAGGTATTCCTGTGCCGGATCCCCTGTGGCCGACGCCGGATGATATTCAGCAAATCCAGCCACCGACGCTGAATTTCAGCCAAAGCGGCAGCGCCCCCGGCAGTACCATGCAGGCCAGTATCGCCATGGCGCAGGTGGTATTTCAAATGCCGCCCGAATACCCGCTGCAGGCCAAACAGCGGGGCATTGAAGGACAGGTGACCCTGGATTTGGCGATCAACCCGGAGGGCAGAGTGGAAGATATCAAGTTGGTGGATGAAACCCCCAGCGGCGTGTTTTACCGCTCGGCTTCCAGAGCCGTGCTCAGGTGGCGCTTCGCGGCGCCCAAGCAGACCCAATGGCAACGGATAGTGATCAGATATGAACTTGAAAAATAGCCTGTTGTTTTGCTGCATTCTGTTCAGCACGCCGCTGCTGGCGAGCAATGCACTGCAACGTTACCAACAACTGCAATTTCAATTGCAGCGGGATCCAGCTGCGGCGCTCAAGGCGATTGAAAGCTTTCAGCGTCAGTATGCCGAAGGCAGCGACAACGAACAGCAGATGGCGGCCTACCTGCATCTGCAGGCCTGCATCAGTCTCAAGGACTATCAGTGCGCCGCGCAGCAAACCCGGCTGTTGCTGGCTTTACCCGTCACGGCATTGCAGCAACGGGATCTCTATAAGCTGGGTGCCCAGTTGAACTATCAGCAAAGCGAATACCGCCAAAGCCTCGAATACAGTAAGCAGTGGCTGCAACTGGCGGCCAATCTCCAAGAGCAACAACAGGAACAAGAACTCAAACCCGGCGCCACTGAATTTGCCACCATGCACTCGCTGGCCTCCTACGCCGAATTTCAGTTGCAGCACCTACCAAAGGCCACTGAGCAGATGCGTCTGGCACTGGATTGGGAAGTCACCGAAACCCGGCAACACTTTCTGCAGTCCCTGTATCAAAGGCAGCAGCGTTTGCCGGAAGAAGAGCAACTGTTGAGACAGATGATCGCCGCCTATCCGGATCGCCCCCTATATTGGGAACGCCTGGGCCATAACCTGCAGCAACAGGGGCAAGAGCAGGAATCACTCAATGTCCTCAGCTCGGCCTATAAGGCCGGGCAGTTGCCCACTCGCAGTATTCCACTGCTGGCACAGTTATTGATGCTGCATCAGGCCCCCGGCCGAGCGGCAGATCTGCTGGAGCAACACAGCGAGGCACTGGCACAACACTCCAGCTATAAGCCGCTGTTATCTCAGGCCTATTTGTTGTCGCGTCAAAGAAACAAGGCGCTGAGCCTGCTGCAGAAATCAAGCCAAACCCAAGGACAAAAATCCCTGCCGCTGCGGGCACAATTGGCTTACAGCCTGGGGCAATGGCCACTGGCACAACAACTGTTGTCACAGCTACGGCAGCAAGATGCAGATAACCGCTACTGGCAGCTGTTGCTGGCCCTGAGCCACTACGAAGCCGGGCAGTTACAACAAGCCAAAACCTTGCTTAAAGCGATCAACCAGGGAGAGTACCAGACGACGGCGGCTCAGTGGCTGAATCAGATAAACTACCTCACGGACGCCCCCTGAGGCTCTATCAGGTTTGCTGCAAAATGTGATTAACCAAGCAAAACAGTCAAGTTTTATTAGCCTAAGCTTGGCTAAAATTAAAGATGCTTTTATTATGCATGTAAATTGATAATACAGAGAGCATCCTATGTCAGCGCAAATCTCCCTCGAACGCAGAGTCGGCGAACTGGTCGCCGAAGACTTCCGTAACGCCCATGTTTTCAGCCGTTTTGGTATCGACTTTTGCTGTGGCGGTGGCCGTTCACTGGCATCGGCCTGCGAGCGAGCCGGCGCCGAGCCCACCGAGGTGTTGCACGCCCTGAGCCAACTGGCCGCAGAGGGCACGCCGGACGATGCCTTGGCCAAATTGCCACTTGGTGAGCTTATCGACCATATCGAAGCGACCCACCACAAGTACATACGCGATACCGCACCGCTGCTGCTGGAATATGCCCAGAAGATGGTGCGAGCCCACGGTGAGCATTATGAAGAGATCAAACCCTTGGCCGGTTGGATCCGCGCCCTGATGGATGACCTCTTGCCCCACCTGCAAAAAGAGGAACAGATACTGTTTCCGGCCATTCGTGCCCTGAGTCAAGGGCAAGAGTTCAACGCCTGTTTCGGCCATATAGGCAATCCTATCCGGGCAATGGAATATGAGCATGATGAGGCAGGGCAAATTCTGGCCAAGCTGCAGCAGTTGACCAATCACTACCAGGCCCCTGAGCATGCCTGCACTACCTGGCGGGTATGTTATGCCACCCTGGCCGAGTTTGAAGCCGATCTGCACCGCCACATCCACCTGGAAAATAACCTCTTGTTTCCCAAAGCCCTGGCACTGGTGGACTGAGGGCTGTTCAAATCCTGGCTGACTTGCTACAACTGCAGTAACAGCAGTAAACAAGGAGTCAGTCATGCCGGCTACAGGTTTCATTCTGGACGATATTGAAAATCTGCGTGAGTCCGCCGCGGTGGAGTTCAAGCTCGCCGCCGGACGCCATGGCAAGGGTGCGCTACCGCTGGCGCTGTGGGAAAGCTACAGCGCCTTTGCCAATACCAATGGCGGCGAGATCATTCTTGGTGTCAGGGAGGAAAAGGGCGAGTTTTTTATCGAAGGAATAGCCGAACCCAGGCCCCTTATCGATGAAGCCTGGAAGATACTCAACAATTCACAAAAGATCAGCGCCAATATTCTTGGCCCGGCCGACATTCAGCTGATAGAACTGGCCGGTAAGCAGTTGATCCGCTTTCGGGTTCCCCAAGCCGACTACAGTCAGCAGCCCGTCTATCTGGGGACAGAAGCAATTGGTGGCACCTATATCAGGGTCGGAGATGCCGATATGCGCGCCAGTCCGGCGCAGGTGAAACGCATGCTAAGACGCAAACAGAGACACAGTGTTCAAGCCAGCCAGAGTTCCAGAGTCAAATAGCTTCCCACCAGAGCGATAACTGAGCCCATGAGTTGCACCACACGTTTGCGCTTGCCATCCGGGTTTATCAAACTGCCGATGATCACCCCAGCAACATGAATGGCCGCCGTTCCCAACAAAAAGCCCATGGCATAAATGCTTGGCCTGGCCAACTCAGGCATTTCAACGCCGTGAGCATGACCGTGAAACAAGGCAAAGACGCCGACAAAGGCCATGGCAAAAGAGATGGGCATCTCACGGTTGAGCGCAATGGCAAGCCCCAGCAGCAATACCGACAGGGCAATACCCGATTCAACAAAAGGGATCGGCATGAGTGACATACCGGCAACCGCGCCCAGGGTCATGAAAAACAGAAATGCCAAAGGTACAGACCAGATGGCACTGCGCCCCAACTGGGTACTGAGAATACCGACACTGAGCATGGCCAACAGATGATCGAACCCCAATACAGGGTGATTGAAACCATCCCAGAAACCACCATCCGCATGCAGCTCGTGTGCTGAGACCGGCAGGCTCAACAGCAACAACAACAGCATGATTATTCGGGATGGCATAGGTTAAACCTCAGAGCACAACGGCAAGGAGCTATACACTAGCACCAAGTCGATGTTAAAAAAATGATAAGAAACTAAAAAAGCGCGCTTTGATGCACGCTTTAATGGTGAGAAATTGTTTCAGGGAGCCAGAGTCAGTGGCTGTGCCCAGGAAACACGCGCCTGTTTCTGTTGGATCAATTGATTGATCAGTTCACGGATCTTAGGTTCGGCATCAATGAACTTGTTCATATTGGCTACACCCATCCGAGCATCATAGATAGCCTGACCATCGAGTCTACCCTGGTGATACACCTTAATCTCGGCGTATACCATATAAAGCGCCAAGTCCCATGCCCAATTCGCACTGTAGGTTGCAGTCCAATCACATTGTTCGGCGGCGTTTAACTCTTGAACCAGTCGATAGCGTATCTGTTTTTCACGCAGCACCTTCTCCACTTCCTGCAAGAAACCTTCCCTGACCTGTGGGTTTTCCAGAATACAGAGGCCTGCATCTTGATGCAGTGCCACAGGATCGACCTGTTGTTTGATGGAGCAAGCACTGAGCCCCAAAAAAGATGTAAGCAGTAGTATGGCGAGTCGTTTTGTCATTTTCTTCTTATCCATAGAGATGGTTACAGCCCGGCCGGGCGCAGCCAATCTACTCAGAAAACACAAAAACGCAACAAAATCACAATAGAAGTGCCAATTCACTCAGAGAATGGAGCCGAATGTGAGGCAGCAGGGTGTTGGCTGCTCTGCAGTTATCACCGGCAAACGCCGGATTGAGCCAGGCAGCCTGACAGCCGGCCTTACGGGCACCTTCGACATCTGTCAGCGGGTGGTCGCCGACATGCAGCAGCGCCTCAGAGGGTAAAGCCAGGCGCTCGGCGGCCAACTGGAACATATCCCCCCAGGGTTTACGTCTGACACCATTGCCCGGATGCAGCACAAACTCAAACATCTCTCCCAGGCCAATTCTGCCGGCATCCACATTGCCATTGGTGATCCCGACCAGGCGAAATCGCTCAGCCAATTGCGAAAGTAAGGCGAGCACTTCCTGTGACACCTTAAAGTCACTGCGCCGCTCAAGGAACAAGGCCAGACCCGCTTTCGCGCCAAGCTTTGCCTTGTGCTTATCATATCCCAGCATCTCCAGCCCGGTTTGCAATAGCGCCAATCGCGCGGCACTGGTGTCATGGGTCAGCTCGGCTTGCTGCAGCAAGAGCTGGCGCTTCAACGCCCGCCAGCCTGCGGCCTGCCAATTACCGCTCCGGGGGTACTCTTTGGCCAGCCACTCGAGCAATGCGCCTTCGGCGGCGGCGATAATTGGCCGGTTATCATAGAGGGTATCGTCAAGATCAAAACTGATGGCTTCGATAGCGCCGGGGCGAAGAAACACCTGCATCACTTGTCCTTTTTGGCTCTGGGGTGAGCGCCGTCATACACCTTGGCCAGATGCTGAAAGTCCAGACTGGTATATATTTGGGTGGTCGCCAGATTGGCGTGTCCCAGCAGCTCCTGCACCGCCCGCAAGTCGCCGCTGGACTCAAGCATATGGGTCGCGAAGGAATGCCTGAGCTTGTGGGGATGCACCCTGGCGGATAACACCTGCTCCTGCCCCCAGCGCGCCATGCGCGCCTGAATACTGCGATGCGCCAAGCGCTTGCCCTTGGCGGTCACGAATAGCGCCTGATCTTCACAGGGAATATCCCGGCGGTAATCCAGCCATTGTTGCAATGCGGCAATGGCGACCGAGCCCACAGGCAGCAGCCGTTCCTTGCCACCTTTACCCATCACCTTGATTTGCTGCTGGGCGAAATCCAGTTGCGGCACATCCAGCGAGGCCAACTCGGCCAGACGCAGCCCTGAGGAGTAACACAGCTCCATCATCGCCTTGTCACGGGCGCTGAGGGGATCTGTCACCTCAATATCCAGCAGATGACTGATGCTATCGGCGTCGAGATTTTTGGGCAGCGGCTTATTCTGTTTTGGGGCGCTCAGTTGCCGGGCGGGATTACTCTTGACCAGCTCTTCGAGCAGCAGAAATTCGTAGAACTGCTTGACCGCCGACAGGCACAGAGACAAAGAGCGGGGGCTAAGCCCCTGGCGATGTAACTTGGCCAACACAGCACTCAACTGGGGATCGGTTACCTGGTCCCAATCAATATCCTGCGGCAACAGCCCGGCAACCCGTTGCAGTTCGCGCAGATAGTTGCGGGCTGTGTAAGGAGACAGCTGACGCTCGGCACTGAGATGGCGCTCGAAGCGGCTAAGCCAGGGAGAATCCTGTTTAACGGCCATCAGAGCTTGGGCAGCAGATGGTCCAACAGCTGCCGCAACTGATCCAGCAGCATATTGTCCATCTCCGGATGGAAGTGAGTTACATCGGCACTGGCGATAGCAAAGATCACCTGGCCATTTTGTTCCGACAGCCGTGCCAGGGACACTGAGCCGACTTCAGAGCCGAACAAACGCTTGGACTCCTCCTTGGTCAGGCGACCAAAGTAATAGCCGTGCTGCAGGCGCTTACGCCAGATGGCCGAGAGTTCTGAGTCGATATCATGCACGGTAATCAGGCGGACATGGCTAAAGTTAAAGGCTTCTTTAAGCTCGGCGCACAGCACCTGTCTCAGTTCGCCCATATCTTCGCAATCGAGTAACTTCAATGAAAGCTGAGTGTTGAAGCGGAAGATTTTCTCATTGCGGCTGGCCATGCCAAGCAGCGCGGTGATCTCCTCTTCCAGCTGTTGTACCCGGCTGCGCAGCAGTTCCTGCCGCCGCTCTACCAGAGAAACTGTGCCACGCTCGCCGTGGGGCAGACGCATAGCCAACAGCAGCTCGGGGTGACGGCAGAAAAACTCCGGGTTATCCAACAGATATTCACGGATGATCTGCTCATCAAAAGGTGGATTGAGCTTAGCTTTGGCGTCTGTCATATCTGTATCTGTCCGTCGTATACCTGTTCGGCCGGGCCTGTCATCCACAACGGCTTGCCCTCACCGTCCCATTTGATTGTCAGGGTGCCGCCGGGCAGGTCGACCTGCACAGTGTTGCCCAGCTTGCCCTGCAATTGGCCCACCACAGCAGCCGCACAGGCACCACTGCCACAGGCCAGGGTTTCAGCGGCGCCGCGCTCATAAACCCTGAGCTTGATATGGCCCTTGTTGAGCACCTGCATAAAGCCGACATTGACCCCTTTGGGGAAGCGTTCGTGATTGGTCAGCTGCGCGCCAATAACATCGACATCTGTGGCAGCCACATCCTCGACTTCCAGCACGCAGTGGGGGTTACCCATGGAGACTGCACCGCAGAGGAAGGTTTGCCCTTCGGTTGGCAAAAGGTAGGTCTTTTCGGCCTTTTTGGCCTTGAAGGGGATCCGCGCCGGATCCAAGATAGGTACGCCCATATTGACGGTGACATTGCCATCGCGCTCCAGGCGCAGGGTCATCTTGCCGGATGAGGTGCTGACCTTGATCTTGTATTTCTGAGTCAGGCCCTTGTTGCGAACAAAGCGGGCAAAGCAGCGGGCGCCGTTGCCGCACTGTTCGACCTCGCTGCCATCGGCATTGAAGATACGATAATGAAAGTCCAGATCCGGATCATAGGGCGGCTCGACCAGCAGCAGTTGATCGAAGCCGATACCGAAGTTGCGGTCGGCCAGGCGCCGGATCTGCTCCGGCGAAAAGTACACATTCTGAGTCACGCCATCGACGACCATAAAGTCGTTGCCCAGACCATGCATCTTAGTGAAGTGGATCAAGATTACTCCTAGGTTCCAACGCCTACAGCGGGAAAGTACTCACACTAGTTTACGGCAGCAAGTGCTCACCTTGCCACAGTTGTTCCAGCTTTTCCCGTTCACGCACCAGATAATGTTCACTGCCATCGACCATGACTTCAGCCGCTCGCGGACGGGTGTTGTAGTTGGAGGACATCACAAAGCCATAAGCACCGCTGGAACGCACCGCCAGCAGGTCGTGGGCTTGCAGCACCAAGGCGCGCGATTTACCCAGAAAATCCCCGGTTTCACACACGGGGCCGACTATGTCGTATTCCCGGCTTTCACCCTCTCTTGGCTGCACCGGGATAATCTGCTGCCAGGCACTGTAGAGTGACGGGCGGATAAGGTCATTCATGGCACCGTCCACTATCGCAAAATGCTTGCCCGCATTCTCTTTCTGGAACAATACCTGGGTGACAAAGATCCCGGCATTGGCGGCAATCGCCCTGCCCGGTTCGAAAATTAGCTTCAGTGGTCGTTCACCCAGACGCTCGAGCAATGCGGCGGCATACTTGTCCGGTTGTGGCGGGGTTTCTTCATCATAAGTGACCCCCAGGCCACCGCCCACGTCAAGATGCTCAATCACTATGCCTTTTTCTGCCAGTCTATCGATCAATGCCAGCATTCTATCCATAGCATCGAGAAACGGCCTGAGTTCAGTAAGCTGTGAGCCGATATGGCAGTCGGCGCCCTTGATGGCCAGGTGCGGCAAGGATTGCACCTGCAGGAAGGCTTCCTCGGCTTCATCCATGGCGATACCGAACTTGTTTTCTTTCAGGCCGGTAGAGATATAGGGGTGAGTACCGGCATCTACATCCGGGTTGATCCGCAAGGAAACTGGCGCCTGTTTACCCAAAGAGCCTGCCACTTCGTTAAGCAGTTCAAGCTCGGCGCGGGATTCAACATTGAAGCAATATATGCCCAACTCCAGTGCCAGTTTCATTTCCGCCGCTGTCTTGCCAACACCGGAAAACACCACCTTGGCCGGATCGCCACCTGCGGTGATTACCCGGGTCAGTTCTCCGCCTGAGACAATATCAAAGCCACTTCCAAGACGCGCCAACACATTGAGCACCGCCAGATTGGAGTTTGCCTTGACCGCATAGCAGATAAGGTGCGGATGAGAGGCCACGGCTCTGTCAAAGGCATGCCAATGGCGCTCCAGTGTCGCCCGCGAATAAACATACAAAGGCGTACCATATTGAGCCGCCAAATCGGCCACGGCACAGTCTTCGGCATACAGAGCCTGAGCTTGATACTGAAAATGATCCAATTAGTTTTCCTCTGTCGATTGCTGGGGTTGCTCGGTTTGTTCCGCCTGGGATTGGTTGTCCGGCAGATCCGGGCTCTTGTATAGCGCGCCTTTTTGACCACAACCAAGCAGCAACAGGCTAGCAAGCATCAGGGATAAAAACAGTCTCATTTTACTCAACATCTGGGCAGCAGGATTACATTAGCCTTATAATCGCATTCATCTTGATGAAAGCAAAGGACAGATATTCCATGGCAATGACAGATACCGAATATCATCAGCTCGCCGATGAAATGTTCGACCGGATAGAAACCGCAATTGAGAATGCAATCGATGAGCAGGATGCCGATGTTGATATCGACGCTTCAGGCAACGTGCTGCAACTCGAGTTCGCCGACAGCTCCAAAATCGTGATCAACAAGCAGGAGCCGCTGCACCAGATCTGGGTAGCAACCCGTTTCGGTGGTTATCACTTTGGCTATGTCGACGGTAAATGGATAGATGAGCGCAACGGCGGCGAATTTATGCCCTTCGTCAGAGAGTCCATCAGCCGCCAGGGCGGAATAGAACTGTCGTTCTGATGATTTAGGGGCGGTCAGAACTCTGTCTGCGCCGCCCTTGCCGTGACCCCGAAAGGCACCACATCCAGATTACCACTCTGGCGCACCAGGCGGAAAAACTGCGGAAAGTTGAAGTGATTTTTAAGGCTCAGGACTTCGCCAAAGGCGTAATGCTGGGTAACGGTATTGACCAATTCACTGACATCCGGATTGCTGTGCACATAGTGGCTCAAGCCATTTCCTTCATCCAGTACGAACACATCCAACTCGTCTTCCCGGCTGCGCAGAAAATACTGTATCACCCCTTTCACCGCATAATTTTGGATAACCTCAGGCACCTTGACCCAAGGGTCATTGGCAAGCTCAGGCCTTGGCAAACTCTGTAACTCGCCCCTGGCCAACTGACGATAGAGGGACTTCACATCGCTGAGATCCCGGTAACTCATGCCCTTGGCATCGAAAAACAGGCCATATTTCTTTTCACCCAGTTGCAGTGGCTGCACCAGGGTCTTTGACGGACAGGCATCTTTTATCAGTCGGTGCACCTGCTTGAGAATATCCACTACAGTTTGTTCCAGCTGGGACTGCAGCTTTTGCGAAGCACTGACGACATCGAAGGCCACCTGTTGTGGCGCCCTTCTCATGCCTGGAGTGGCAAAGGCGATGGCCTCCAATAGCGCCTGCTCACCGACAAAGCTGTGACAATGCCATTCCCCCCAGGAGTTGAGGCTCATCAGTTGCACCGACCCCAGTAAACTGGTTGCCGGTTTTCCTGTCGCCAGCAGGTTGCTGCCCATGAGTTCCAGCATCAAGGTCTGGCCCTGCCAATGCTCGCTGGGATCCTGCTCCAGATTGAGGATCCACACCAATTTGCGATAATGCCAAGGCTGGCACAGATCCAGTTTCGACACCCGCCACTTCTTGTCTTCGGTGTAAGGCAGTAGCCGTTCAGCCACCTGGTTAAGACGCCGGCACCGCAGACGACCCGCGCCGTATTCAAACCAGCGGCTATTGACAGTGGCCACCCCATTGAGACAAGCCCAAATCATCAAGGAGGCGGCATTATCGGCCTGATAGATGGCCACTTCGCCCATAAACTGCCGCGGCTCAGGTGACAGACGATAGAGATGACAGCGACCATCCTGCTCGCTGCGGACTATAGTCAGATTCGGCTCTGCCAGCGACTGACTCCAAAGCCGGTTGAGCCGCAGGATCTGCTGCTTGTCCTCACTGAAATAGGTGTGCAGCTTACGGGTCAGCAGCCCCAAATCTTCCACTTTAAAGTACTCGCTCAGCCTGTGGGTCGAAGCGAAATGCAGCAGGGTCTGGTAGCTGGCCAACATCAACTCGTTGAGCTGGGCGTTGAACCACTGCAACTGGCCACTGTGCCAGTGTTCACAATCATCCAGGGTGGTCAGCAGGCTCTGGGGCCATTCCCACTGTTCAACCAACTGCTTGAGCTTGTGGTAGCGCCAATCGTGACACTGCTCGACATCACTGAGCCTGATACCACATTTGAGGTAAAAGCAGCGGCGCACTATCTCCAGCCGACGCTCGTCTCCCACTTTAAGCAGATAAGATTCGATATATTGATACAGGAGCAGATAGGCATCGTTGGCATTGGAAAAGTCACCGGCCAGAGTTCTCAACCACACCCATTCGCTGACCAGATTGGTTTGTGGATAATTACTGGCATAGGCTTCCAGCAGCAGCACCTTGAGCAGGGCCTTGTGTGGCTTGTCCAGACCTTTATAGAGCTGCCATAAAGAGGCACCAAAATACTCATTGGCCGGCAGTTGGTGCACATCCCCAAGGAACAGAAAGTCATTACAGGGCTGGGCATTGGGCCACCAGGCGACAGTCTTGCCGGCCAGGCGGATATGACTGCGATAGAACTCTTCCAACAGCAACCAATGCTGGGCGCTGCCGCTGTGTTCATGCCCCAATAGCTCCCATTCGGCGTCCTGATAGCAAGTGTCATCACGGCAAAACTGCCGCGGGTGTACCAGATAAAAGTTCACCTCGAATTGAAAGCCGGCAAACCAGCGGGTGAGTTTTAGGCTCTTCTCCCGCAGCAGTTCCACTTCCTCCTGGGTTAGCCCGGCGTCATAGACCAACCAGACATCTACATCACTCTTGGGGTTCTGGCCAAAACTGGCGGTGCTGCCCATTACGTAAACCCCTTCCAGTACAGGACTGGCATGCTGTGAGTCTTCGAGCAGTGGCAACTTGAGAGTAGCGAGCGATTCTTTGAGCTCGACAGAGTGGTGGAACCCCTTGATACCGCAGGGCGTCATGGGGCCGTTGTATCCGGGCAAGCGGTTGTGATGCTGATGCAACAACAGAGGGATCAGGTTAAACAGATGCCTTTGCAGTGGGGAAAACAGCGCCTGAGCACGGGCCAAACGCACTCGATTGAGGCGCTCGGCGTATTCGGCGTATTGTCGCTGACGCTCGATCATCCGAATTTCACTATCCCTGAACCAGTTAGATGATCATGCTAACACTTTTAAGGTAGCAGGCAAGTAATGAGATCAAGATCACACTATTTGGCGAAAATTTAACGTGCCCACTTCAAAGATTGAGCAGCGTTCGGTGCCATTCTCCAATGGGCAATGTTAGCATTGGCGCATTTAACGTACTCTCACGGAAAAGATTGGCATGTCAGAAAATCGCATTCGCATAGCAACACGTAAAAGCCCTCTCGCCATGTGGCAGGCAGAATTTGTCAAAGCCGAGCTGGAACGCATTCACCCCGGGCTGACAGTAGAACTGCTGCCAATGAGCACCAAGGGTGATGTCATCCTGGATACTCCTCTGGCCAAAGTGGGCGGCAAGGGGCTGTTCGTTAAAGAGCTGGAAGTCGCCATGCTGGAAGACCAGGCGGATATCGCTGTGCATTCCATGAAAGATGTGCCGGTTGAGTTTCCCGAAGGGCTGGGGCTGGAAGTGATCTGCGAACGTGAAGATCCCCGTGATGCCTTCGTTTCCAACAGCTACAAGAGTATAGATGAACTGCCTCAAGGCGCGGTTGTGGGTACTTCAAGCCTGCGTCGTCAATGTCAGCTCAGAGCACGTCGCCCGGACCTTATCATCAAAGATCTGCGCGGCAACGTGGGAACCCGTCTGGGTAAACTGGATGCCGGTGAATATGATGCCATCATTCTGGCTGCTGCCGGGCTTATCCGCTTGAAATTATCAGAGCGTATCGCCAGCTTTATCAGCGCCGAAGAATCACTGCCGGCCAACGGCCAGGGCGCTGTGGGCATCGAATGTCGCACCGACGATGAGCGGGTAAAAGCCTTGTTGGCACCGCTTGAGCATAAAGAAACCCGCTATCGCGTACTGGCAGAACGGGCCATGAATACTCGTTTGGAAGGGGGTTGCCAGGTCCCCATTGGTGCCTATGCCGAAATCCAGGGCGAACAACTGAGCCTCAGAGGCTTGGTAGGTAATCCGGATGGCTCCGAGGTGATCACAGGTCAAGTCAGCGGTCACCAAGACGAGGCCGTAGCCCTGGGTAACGCCCTGGCAGAAGAACTGCTGAGCAAAGGCGCCAAAACCATATTGGATGCCGTTTACGGCAAATAACAAGGCGGCACCATGAGAGTGTTGTTGACGCGCCCCGAGGGGCGCAATCACGCCATGGAACAGGCGCTGACAGAAAGGGGCATACCTTTTATGGTGACCCCTCTCTTGGCTGTTGAGGCCATGGAGGATAAAGGTATTTCCCCTGCCGAGGTCCTTGATGCCGACATTATTGTGTTTGTCAGCACCAATGCGGTGCATTTCGGTACTCAGGCACTCAATGCTCCCTGGCCGTCACATATTCAATATTTTGCCGTCGGCGAAGCCACTTTCGAGGCCTTTGCACAGTATGGCATCCGGGGCCATAAAGCGCCGGATGACAATCAACAGACTGAAGGCCTGTTAACCCTGCCGGGTTTGCAACCCGAAGCGGTAAAACACAAGAAAGTGGTTATTATTCGCGGCAACGGTGGCCGGGAAGTACTGGGACAAACACTCCAGCAATATGGGGCGTCGGTTCAATTCTGGGAAGTCTACCGCCGCACTTGTCCTGCCTATGATGCAGTACAACTGGTCAAGGAATGGCAAGACTTTGGAATAGATACCATAGTACTCAGCAGCGCCGAGAGCCTGATGAACCTTATCCGACTGCTGCCAAAAGAGTATTTTGCTTGGCTGCAAGCATGTCATATTATAGTTCCCAGTATTCGGGTGGTAGATAAGGCAGTGGTCGCCGGATTAACTCAAGTGACCGATGCCACGGCAGCCAACAGTAAAGCCGTACTCAAGGCATTGAGGCTCTAGTTTTCCCCCCTCCCGATTTCCAGCCCTATTGTCGCGTTAAAGGACTGCATTAATGGATAACAGTAAGCCAGAAGTCGGGAGCGATACCCCCGCACTGCCTACCCAACCCTTGGGTACCACAGAGCAAGAAACCCCAGCGGCGACAGCCAAGCGCAGCTCATGGCCCCTGAGACTGACGCTGCTATTGAGCCTGTTGCTGGCACTGCTGGCCTGCGCCATGGGTGCTTATCTCTTTTGGCAACTGCAGCAACAGCAAGCCGCCAATGCGCAACTGGCAACCACTCTAGAACAAGTCAAACAAGCTCCAGAGGCCAGATTGCAGGCACTGGAGCAGCAACTGAGAAGCGACCGGCAGCAAAATCAACAGCAGCAAGGTGCCATAGAACAACTGAGCGATGCCCAGCAGCAGATGCAAACCCGTATCGCCACTCTGGCACAGCGTAACCCCAACCATTGGATGGCGGCAGAAGCCGAATATCTGGTGCGGATGGCGGGACGTAAACTGTGGTTGGAGAAAGATCCGCAAACGGCAACCGGCCTGTTACAGGCTGCCGATGAGCGTATTGCTGCCATGCAGGAGCCTTCACTCATGCCTCTGCGTCGCGCCCTCGCCAACGATATGGCGGCGGTCAGCGCCATCAAGAATACCGATATCGCAGGTACAGTGTTCACCCTCGATGGCATTATCACCAAGCTGGACAAGTTGCCACTCAATCGTGTCGGTAGCCAGCAAATGGAGCCGGAAGCAGAAAACAAGATGTCTGACTCCATAGGTGATTGGCAGAGCAACCTGTCCAAGACCTGGAGCGCACTGAAGGAAGATTTCTTCACTATCCGCAAGATAAGCTCGGATATCACTCCGCTGCTGTCTCCCCAGCAGGAATGGTATTTATTCGAGAATATCCGCAATAAGCTGCTGCAGTCGCAACTGGCCCTCTATCAATATGATGAGCTCAACTACCGCCAGTCATTGGCCATGGCCCGCAAGTGGATCCAGCAATATTTCGATCTCGACGATCCACGCACTGAAGAGGTGCTGACTGCAATCAATGCTTTGTCCAGTCTGCAACTGGATCCCATCAATCTGACAAAATTTGAATCCAGTGCTCAACTCAAACAGTTGGTCACCTATGGCGAACTCATGCCGGGGGCTGAACTATGATAAGAGTACTCATCTATCTGGTGATTATTCTGGCTGGTGCCTGTCTGAGTCCGCTTTTTGCCGGCAAAACAGGCTATGTCTATATCGCCTTTCTGGACTGGCAGCTGGAAACCAATCTGCTGTTTGCCGTTATGGCACTCATCATCTTCTTTGCTCTACTGCAGTTGCTGGAATGGCTACTGGTCACTGTGCTGAATCTGGTATTAAGCAGTCGTTACCTGCCGCGGCGCTGGCGCCGCAATGCCGCCCGCAAGTACACGCTCACCGGCGCACTGGCGTTGGCAGAAGAGGATTGGCCTGCGGCCGAAAAAGCGATGCAAAAAGGCGCCGAAGCCGGTGAACTGCCGGCTCTCAATTATCTGGCTGCCGCCAGAGCGGCCCAAAGACAGTTCAAGAATGAAGAGCGGGACGACTACCTGAATAAGGCTGCCCAGTTGCCACTGGCGACCCAGGCGGTAACCACCACCAGAGTGCGCTACTACATGCAGCAAGGCGAGCTGGAAAAGGCCCGCGAGCAGCTGGATAAACTGCAACCCAGCAGCAAGAGCAAGGCTCCGGTACTGCAACTGGCACTGGAGCTTTACCAGAGCCAGCTTGACTGGCAGGCTCTGAAACTGTTACTGCCGGCGCTGCGCAAAAAGCAGATCCTGGATAATGAAGAATACGAGCTCCTGAACCAGAGGGTAAATAATGCTTTGCTGGCCCAGGCAGCCCTTCGCAGCGAGCAGGAACTGGAAAAGTGTTGGCACTGGCTTAGCCGCCAAGAACGCAGCCAACAAGCCAATATGGCACAATATGCCTTGGGGCTTGCCAGCTTCAACCGCCGTGACGAAGCCCTGAAACTACTGAACAAGGCGCTAAAGAAGGAACCTTGCGCCTCTGTACTTGAAGTTTTGCCGAAGGTTTTTGAAGCCCAGGACAGTGAAACCCTGAAACTGCTGAAGAACTTGGAACCCAAGCTAGAGAACCATGCCGATTACCAACACTGCATGGCCCAAATTCATGAACTCTGCCGTGAATTCAGTCTGGCCCGAGCCGCATGGGAACGCTTGTGTCACTTACTGCCACGTAAAGAATACTGGCTGGCCTTGGCCAGACTTCAAGAGCAGTTGGCCGATCATCAAGGGGCTTTCAATAGCTACAAGCAAGCCGCCAAGAGCGACTAATCGCTAGACCTTTTCGTAATAAAAAAGCCACTTATTTAGTGGCTTTTTTATTAGCCATCACAAGATTACCTGCACACATACCGTAACCGCATGAATGCGAGATAGATTCTCCAAAGCGGACAAATTGTCTCTTAACAACCTTCCAACCGCGATCAATGTCACATATTTGACAGCCTCAGTTTCAACCCCAGACTTAATAATTAATACCTTTAGCTGACGCTCGTGAGCACAGAGTGACCTTGCCGTCAGTATTTGCGTGCAAAGGAGTATGAGTTATGGGCGTCGCAATCAGTAAGCAAGACGCGGTTGTCACCAATTTGGTTGGGCAACTCAAGGCCAAGGACGAAAATGGCAATATCCGCGATTTGAGTATCGGGGATCTCATCCGCAATGGTGAAGAGATCATCTTCACCGCAAACGATACCTTCACTATCGAATATGCCGATGGTACAAGGCTGACAGAGCAAAATGCACAGCCCAGCGCTCAACCTCAGCCGGATAGCGCGGCCGCAGATGTCGCCCAATTCGCCAACAGTGGAGTCGATGCCGAGATAGCCGCACTGCAGGCTCAGATACTTGCAGGTGACGACCCTACTGCAAATCTGCCTGCTACCGCAGCCGGGGCCGGAACAGCCGGTAACCAAGGTGATTTCGGCTATGTTGCCGTAGACAGGGACGGGTCTGAGTTATTGGCCAGCGCAGGCTACGACACCAGTGGCTTTGACCAAACCGCCATTACCACTCAAGAAGAAACACTGCTTGAGGACCTTCCCCTAACAGGCCCCACGCTCACTAGCGGCGCTGCCACACTCTCAGATGCCAACCTGCCAACAGGAACCACTCCATCACCCGCCGCCTTGACCCAAACCGGTAACTTGAGCTTTAGTGCCGCGGCCGGCGTTGCAAGCTTAACCCTGGATGGGGTTGCTATTGTCTCGGGCGGAGTTTTTAATGGCCCTGTCAGTATCAATACCGAATACAGCGTGCTCACCATCAACGCCGTTGACCTGATAAACGGCAATATCAGCTATAGCTTTACCCTCAATTCCGCGGTTGACCACAGCTCAAGTGATGACTTCTCCCAGGCTTTCAACCTGATATTGACCGATCTAGAAGGAAACAGTGTCGGTAATACCCTTACCATCTCGGTACTGGATGACGCTCCAAGCGGTCAGGACGACATCAACAGTGTAGATGAAGACTCACTACTGGCCATTAGTGGCAATCTGCTCGACAACGATGTTCAGGGTGGTGATACCGCACAGGTAACAGCCGCTGGCAGTGGCGGCAACCTTGATAATGCCGTATCCAATCAAAGCCAGGTTTCAGGCAGCTACGGCCTGCTGACCCTCAATGCCGATGGCAGTTACAACTATCAAATCAATTCTGCAGCACAAGCGGTTCAGGCGCTCGCTCAGGGAGAATCCCTGGCGGAAGTCTTCTCCTATCTGCTGACCGATGCCGATGGTGATACCAGCGTCCAGACCTTGACTATCACTATCACTGGCACCAACGATGTGCCTGTGATCAGCACCCCCCAGCCGGGTGAGGCCGATGGTGCTGTGCGAGAAGCCGGCCAGTTCGATGACGGCAGCATAGACCCTGGCACCCCTAGTGTCAGTGGCCAACTCAGCGCCAGCGATGTGGACAACGGTGCCGTGCTTATTTGGTCCGGCAGTGCCGACAGCCCACTTGGCAGCTTCAGCATAGATGCCGCCACCGGCGCCTGGAATTATCAGCTCGATAACGCTGCAGCCGACGGCCTGCTAGAAGGCGAAATTCGCACCGAAACCTTCTCTGTTACTGTAACTGATGAGTTTGGCGCCAGCGCCGAGCAATTGGTCACTATTACCATCATAGGTACCAATGACGCCCCCATTCTCAGCGCCGATAGCAGCGGCAGTCTCACCGAGGATGCCGATGTCATCAATGGCATGCTCAGCGACAGCGGCAGCCTGAGCTTCACCGATGTGGATATTGGTGACAGCCATGTTGTCAGCAGCAGCTACAATGGCGATGTAAGCTGGAGCGGCGGCGCCCTGGATCAAGCCACCCAGGATGCCCTGGCTGCCGGCTTCAGTGCCGACAACTCTGGTTGGAGCTATGACATTGCCAACAGCCTGGTGCAGTTCCTCGCAGTCGGCGAAACCATCACCTTGAGCTTCACACTAACAGTCACCGATGCCTTTGGCGCCAGTGATTCACAGCTAGTCACTCTGACTATCAATGGCACCAACGATGGCCCGATAATTAACCCTCCTGGCGAGGGCGATGCCGACGGCACTGTGCGTGAAGCCGGTCAATTTGACGATAGCAGCGTCGATCCCGGAACTCCGGGTGTCAGTGGCCAGCTCAGTGCCAGCGATGTGGATAACGGCGCAGATCTGACTTGGTCTGGCAGTGCCGACAGCCCACTTGGCAGCTTCAGTGTTGATGCCGCCACCGGCGCCTGGAATTATCAGCTCGATAACGCCACCGTTGATGGTTTACTGGAAGGCGATATTCGCACTGAAACCTTCACTGTCACAGTGACAGATGAGTATGGCGCCAGCGCCGAACAACTGGTCACTATTACCATCATAGGCACCAATGACGCACCTATTCTCAGCGCTGATAGCAGCGGCAGCATTACTGAAGATGTTGATGTCATCAATGGTATGCTCAGTGACAGCGGCAGCTTGAGCTTCACCGATGTGGATATTGGTGACAGCCATGTTGTCAGCAGCAGCTACAATGGCGATGCGAGCTGGAGCGGCGGCGCCCTGGATCAAGCCACCCAGGATGTCCTGGCTGCTGGCTTCAGTGCCGACAACTCCGGCTGGAGCTATGATATCGCCAACAGCCTGGTGCAGTTTCTCGCCGTCGGCGAAACCATCACCTTGAGCTTCACACTGACAGTCACCGATGCCTTTGGCGCCAGTGATTCACAACCCGTCACTCTGACCATCACCGGCACCAATGATGCGCCGGTGCTGAGCATCGACATGAGCGGCGCGGTCACCGAGGATGTCGATGTGCTGGCCGGGATGCTCAGCGACAGCGGCGATTTGAGCTTCACCGATGTCGATATCAACGACAGCCACAGCGTCGGCAGCAGCTATAACGGCGATGTACTCTGGAGCGGCGGCGCCCTGGATCAAGCCACCCAGGATGCGCTGGCGGCCGGCTTCAGTGTCGACAACGCCGGCTGGAGCTATGACATTGCCAACAGCCTGGTGCAGTTCCTCGCCGTCGGCGAGACCATCACCCTGAGCTTTGATGTCACGGTCGATGACGGCAACGGCGGCACTGATACCGATACCGTGACGGTGACCATCACCGGCACCAATGATGCGCCGGTGCTGAGCATCGACATGAGCGGCGCAGTCACCGAGGATGTCGATGTGCTGGCCGGGATGCTCAGCGACAGCGGCGATTTGAGCTTCACCGATGTCGATATCAACGACAGCCACAGCGTCGGCAGCAGCTATAACGGCGATGTACTCTGGAGCGGCGGCGCCCTGGATCAAGCCACCCAGGATGCGCTGGCGGCCGGCTTCAGTGTCGACAACGCCGGCTGGAGCTATGACATTGCCAACAGCCTGGTGCAGTTCCTCGCCGTTGGCGAGACCATCACCTTGAGCTTTGATGTCACGGTCGATGACGGCAACGGCGGCACTGATACCGATACCGTCACAGTGACCATCACCGGCACCAATGATGCACCGGTGCTGAGCATCGATATGAGCGGCGCGGTCACCGAGGATGTCGATGTCGTAGCCGGGATGCTCAGCGACAGCGGCGATTTGAGCTTCACCGATGTCGACATCAACGACAGCCACAGCGTCGGCAGCAGCTATAACGGCGATGTACTCTGGAGCGGCGGCGCCCTGGATCAAGCCACCCAGGATGCGCTGGCGGCCGGCTTCAGTGTCGACAACGCCGGCTGGAGCTATGACATTGCCAACAGCCTGGTGCAGTTCCTCGCCGTCGGCGAGACCATCACCTTAAGCTTTGATGTCACGGTCGATGACGGCAACGGCGGCACCGATACCGACACCGTCACTGTGACCATCACCGGCACCAATGACGCACCTGTGCTGAGCATCGATATGAGCGGCGCGGTCACCGAGGATGTCGATGTCGTGGCCGGGATGCTCAGCGACAGCGGCGATTTGAGCTTCACCGATGTCGATATCAACGACAGCCACAGCGTCGGCAGCAGCTATAACGGCGATGCCAGCTGGAACGGCGGCGCCCTGGATCAGGCCACCCAGGATGCACTGGCCGCCGGCTTCAGTGTCGACAACGCCGGTTGGAGCTATGACATTGCCAACAGCCTGGTGCAGTTCCTCGCCGTCGGCGAGACCATCACCCTGAGCTTTGATGTCACGGTCGATGACGGCAACGGCGGCACCGATACCGACACCGTCACCGTCACTATCACCGGCACCAATGATGCGCCGGTGCTGAGCATCGATATGAGCGGCGCGGTGACCGAGGATGCCGATGTCATCAATGGCATGCTCAGCGACAGCGGCGATTTGAGCTTCACCGATGTCGATATCAACGACGGCC